>NZ_CP031230.1:2555000-2707500 GCF_003351785.1 Sporosarcina sp. PTS2304 | reverse complement strand
ACATTATTTTTAACGATGTGTATTTTTTGTGCGAATTGTGATATACTAGTAATGAGGTGATGGAGATGGACTTTAAACATATGGCATCATTACTGAATCAATGGATGGAAGAAAATCAAATGACGAAAACAAAAATGGCGCAATTGATGGATATAAGCGAAGCGCTTTTACGTGCGCTTTTAAAAGGTGATCGTCGCATTACATCTGAGCGTCTAACACAGTTCGCAGAAATCACAAACATTCCACGGGCATCATTATTAGGATTATCGGATAAGGAGTTATTTGCAGGCTATAGTGTCATTCCGCGTGGAGGCACAGAACTCTCTACCGCAAATAAGCATCAAATTCAGCAGATTGCCTTGCTTTTAAATGAGTACGAAAGCTTCAAATAAAAGCAGGGAAGGAGATGTTGGAAAATGAATAGTTGTATGCAAGAAGTCGAACGTTTAGCAGACGATTACTATAAAAAACATGTATCGCCTAATACATCCCTCATGTTAGCAGATGTGTTGGATGAGGTGATCGCAAGACAAGGAATTGAAGTGATCTACCTAAGCATTCCTAAAATGGATGGCGAAGATCGGATTTTAAATGGGATGTTTTTTAAACATACGGACGAAACGGTACCACCCAAAATCGTAATTAATCAATTAGATACCATTCGTATGCAAAATTTCACATTGGCACATGAATGGTTCCATGCCATCTTGGAATCTGAGGATTTGAAGCAGTATGCAATTCAAATTCAATCGAATGAAGAGCTGGAACGTGCAGGTGATTATTTTGCAGCATCTATTCTGATGAATCAAGAGGCGTTTGTTTCTTACTTTGAGATTATCCGCGAACAGTCACTAGAACTGCAAGTATTTAAACTGGCCGATATATTCAAAGTACCGTACGTAAGTGTAGTGAGGAGATTGAGTGAGCTTAATTTAACACTAGTTGCTACGTTGGCATCGCTAACAGAGCGGGAACTTGCTGAACTTCGTCATGAACAAATAGGTGAGTCGATCTTAGATTCTCCTCCCAAACGTATTCAATTCACACAATACCAGCAACTTGTAAAAGATAAAGTGGTAAAGGGAGAACTTTCTAACTTAGATGCAGCGAAAAAACTCACACGCTTAAATCCCGATCTATCCGAAGAATACTTTGAAAAATCGGCAGGTACGAGAGACATCGATCAACTTTGGGATGAGTTGGATGAGGCCTAATGGAGGGATGAAAGTTGCGGAATAGTACATTGCCGATACCCTCCATTTGCTTTATCGATGCCAATATTATTTTCTATATTGAGCAGTTGAAATCAAAGGATGATTTTCTAACCATCATTGAGCAAGTGTATGAATCGGTTTATATACATGAGGAAGTTTATCAAGAATTAAGTATTGCTGGCCGGAAATTTGTAGATGAAAAATGTCAGGCGAATAAGTGGGTATTATTTGAACCTCTTCAGGCTTTTCAGGATACTTACGAGGACTATAGGTTAATGTTATCCGAGGTACAAGCAACTTTAATTGAAGTGGATACCCGTAGAGGCAAAGCAGGAAGTGCCGGTACGGGTGAAGTAGCTTCTTTAGCAGCTGCCTATTTACTGAATGCAGGATTTATTTGCAGTAACGATTATTCAATTGAAGAAGTGATTCAAGAAATACCTTTACATATTTTCATTGACGGAGATGATTCTCAAGAGCCTGTTTTAATTACGCATCATCGCCTGTTAGATTTTTGTAAGTTAGTTGTAGAGGGTGGAGTGTTGCCACGTAAAACTGTCAGGAAGTTCTTTCAAATTGCGCATATTTAATTGAAATCAGACAATAGGAAGTTGTTCGATGAGCGAATGGCAGAATTTGATCAATTAATACTGGCTATCTAGTGGATAATTATGGATTAATTTGATGTGATTTGGATCTATAGTAGAAGTAAATTTGTCACTTTGGATGATAAATCACACCTGCATGAAGTGTTATTTTGCATTTCAAAATAGCTCCTTTCTAAGCAATAAATACACTGCGTAATTACATCAATTGAATTATAAAACACTGTATAGGCGAAAAAGAACTATCCCCCTGTTCACTCGAAGATAAAACATTGATCAATTCAGAAAGTTGATAAAAGTCAATTATACCTTCTCATCAATCAGTCGGCTAATCTTCCTTTCTTTTTTGTGTTACTTTTAGCATATGAAACCGTTATAGATATAGTCTTTTATTCATTTGTATAAATCTGTTGAAAAATTAAGAAGTTAGATACTTGAGATAAGTATCTAACTTCTTGTAATTTATAAGTTAGGAAAATAATTCAATATCAGGAGGTAATAACTTGTTTAAATTAATTTTGAAAGTTACCGCGCTTTCAATGCTTTTCGGCATGATGGTATATATGTTGCCTAAAGAATCCAGCGCAAATTCGGAGCTATACTTAGCGAATGAAGATAACACTAGAGCAATCGAACTTTACCAAAAAATAATGAACTATTTAGACGGAAAACAAGAAATCAAGTACGCGGGCGCTTATATTGATGAAAGTAATACATTAAATGTTGGATTGGTTCCTGAAAATAAAGAGCAAACAAAAGAAGTAATAAGCAGTCTTGCTGGCAATCTACCTATAAAATTCTACAATGTAAAATACTCATTCGAGGTACTGGAGAACGCAAAGGAGATTTTTAAAAAAGAGGTGAATGGAAAATATAATATTACCTCGCTTGACATTAGTGAAAAAGAGAACAAACTCGTTATAGGTCTTCAACCTGATTCCTATTCAACGTCTATGAGAAACTTTAATCTTCAAAAAGGATAAGAAGAACTTTTTGAAAGAATGCAAATTGACGCTGAAGACATTATTTTTATTGAGGAAGAACCTTTGACCACACAAGCCAGAACAGATTCAAACCAAGACGAGAAATTAGGAGGAATCCGGATAACAAGTCCAAACCCCCAGGGAAATACTGAAGAAAGTACACTAGGATTTGGAGTTATAGATACGACTGGTAAATATGGATTTGTTATGTCGGGGCATCCGGTGAAAGGAGTGGGTACTTGGGTATCCCAAGGCGGCGGGGTTGGACAAGTAACAACGGACAGACTGACTAATAGAAAGAGTGATGCCGCTTACGTAAGAACAAGTTCAGGAAAAATAGTGAGCGGTACCATTTATGGTGGGTATAGAATTAATGCACATTATGGTTGGGCGAACATGCCTGTTGGCGCAGAAATTATGCAACATGGCATAAGCACGAACGTGACTACGGGAACCATTACCAGTCGACAAAAAGAGGTGTATTTTTCGTCGAATTATAAATATAATTCAGGCGGTATGACTATGTTGATTGAAGCGACGTATAAGTCTGCAAGCGGTGATAGTGGGGGACCGGTAACGGGTAAAATTAATTCAAGTGGTTACGTACAACTACTTGGAATACATGTAGGAGCGAAAGGAAGCAGAGCGTATTATAGCCCAGTGGACATCATCTTAACAGAACTAAATTTATCAAGACCATTATATTCCAAAGACGGCAATGTAAAAAATTAACTGAATTAAAGTAAAGGATCGAAATTTTTATTAACTATAAAATAGAATTGGATTGAGTAAAATGAACTCAAGCTATTTCAAACTATTATTTGTATGTCTGCTTGTATTAGTACTAACAGCTTGTAATGAAAAAACAGAAACAGAAACAGAAAAAGAATATATGGATGCAGTAACCGCTGCAAAATTATTAAGTGAGTACAATAAAAGCAACCGAAATGAATTGAAAATGGAAGGCATTATTATAACGATGCTGGGACCTGATGAAATAAATAATGTTCTTGAAGTAGACCTATTGAAAGTTAACAAGAAGATAGAAAAAAAATTTAAAAAAATATTGTTTGAAGATGTATTGCATCAGGAAGTTAGGTTGCGACTGGAACAGGGAGGATACGGTATACCGCAATAAAACAAGATCCGACCTACCTCTATATAAAGAGTGTGATTATTGCATACGAATGGAGCTTCCTCTGCGAAGTTTTGAGCCTCTCAATGCAAACGATAAGGCCATTGAATGTGCACATGTAATTCACTCTACTAATTAAATCACCTTCTGTATAATGAATTACATGCGTACGAGCATGGCAATCTTATTATATAGGAGGTTTTTTCATGGTTATTGGTAAAATACTTGAATTTTATTTTGAAGAATCAATTAGCAGCCATTAGTTCAAGACTGGCCATTTCCGGAATGCGGTTTCCGAGTAAGTTCGACATAACACAAACTGGAAGTTGGAGAACCATGGTATGCAGCTGGGGCCTATTGATAAAGACCTTATGGTTACAGGAAGTTCTTGGACAGCGTGGAAATACTTAAGGAATTTTAAATTGACCATACTTATTCGCAGAAAGTAAGGTGAAATAAAGGAAGTGAATTAGGCAAGTTTCGCCTTGCTGTGTATTTGAAAAAGAGCAACTATGAAATCGATTCTAATGTTAGTTAAATTTCAATTTTGTTTACATTTATTATCATAGTACCCTTAAGCATTTTAATAATATGTCATTGTATGGGAAATATTGGTGCGAAGATCACTTTTCACTTTCTTTCATAATCTTATAAACCGTACTACGTCCAATTCCATACTCTTTCGCGATATCTGAGGCACTTTCGCCACTGTTAAACAATTTTACAATACGGCGTTTTGTGTCAACATCTATTGCAGGACGTCCCCCGACGCGCCCACGTCTACGCGCAGCTTCCAGCCCAGCTCTTGTCCGCTGTTGGATAATATCGCGCTCGAACTCGGCAAGCATCCCAAACATGGCACGTCCAGTTGGAGTAGTTGTGTCAAAGCTATCCTGAATGCTAACAAAATCCACCTGACGCTTTGCCATTTCGTCAGTTAATTGATAAAGCTCTTTGGTACTACGAGCAAGCCTGTCTAGTTTGTAGACAACAAAACGATCGCCAGGAGCAGCAGCTTTAAGGGCATAATTTAATTCGGTGCGATCTCTTTTGCGGGTTGAAATCTTCTCGACATATAAAAGGAGATCCATATCTTGCTCCTTGGCATACTTTTCAATAGCAATCTTTTGAAGGTCCAAATTTTGATCTTCGGTACTGACACGCGCATAGCCGATAATTCTACTCATGGAAATTCCTCCTTCTTGTCTACACCCGTGCGTTTTATATAACATTCAGTATAGACGAGTAAATAGACAAAAACAATAAAAAACCATCTTCTCAAACATTGATTTAAGAAGGTGGTTTAAATTGTCTATATAACGGTGGTTTTATAAACATTCAATCTTTCAATTAAGGATTCCGTATCTTTGGATGATACAGTTTAATATATGGTTAACCCTATAAATAAGCTTCAGAAATGGAATTTCATATTTCAATTTAGTCTATATCGTTTAAAGATCCGTTTTTATAGTCAATAGACAAAATTAAGTCTGGGATAGAATCAAAACCATTCTTTGCAAGTTCATGCAATTGAGAACCATAATGCGAAGCTGCTATGTTGGCATGTTTTGCTGTGTACGGATTTTTAAGGAGTTGTTCTTTGTATATCTCAAAAATGTCCGTGCCGCTTTTTGTTATAAATTTATCGTCAACAAGCTCCAATTCTTTTAAATCATACCCTGTAACTGTTTTTATTTGATTGACAAGCCGAAACTTTTCAAGGCTTTTCGGCGTGAACTGGGTAGAGTCGTCGGATCTGCTTTTCATTATATGGAAAAATAATTCTCTTGCATTGTTGTTTGTATTTAATAAATTTTCCAGTTGACTCACCAGTGTTTCATCTTCTGATCTATTCACTGTTAGCTTGAAATTATCGGGGTCTATTGTAAATCGTAAATTTGTGTTAAGAGGAATATTGATTCCGTTTGTTGAAAATAAATCCTGTAATTGTCCATTGACTTTTTGTCGATTAAACACTTTTCGCTCTGCGCTTTCTTGTGTAGGATCGTATGGCCGTTCATTACGGAAGGCAGCGTCATTGAAGTTATATTGACCTCCAGTTCCACTGTTTGCCCAGCTCATTTCCATGCTATAAGCAGCTTCTCTTTCCTTTTTTGTCAAGTCACTTCTGAAATAAGGAGAATCTTTGTTGCGATATTTATCAAATATATGGTTATGTGGATTTTCAAATCTTTTATTTTGCTCATTAATTTTACTGTACTTTTCGTCTAATATTTTCATTCGACGATCAGATTCAGTTGTCATATCATTCGTGCTTTGAATGGTAGTTTGATCGTTGTTCTTGGAAATGTTTTTACTTTGAACTTGGCTTTGAGCATTTGTAAGTATTGAATTGTTTCCTGTAATATTCATGTTGCTCCTCCTCGTATATAATATTTGAGAAAAAATAGTGGTTATTACTTTTATCGGCATTAAACCTACAATTAGTAGTTTAAGTGACGATATAGTAATTATAACGAGGTGGTTGAGATAATTTTGAAAAAACTTTAAAGCATTTTTTATTGCCAGTATTCTTATTGTTATTTGTAGTTAGTTTGGTGGCGCCAAGTTCAGCAGAAGCAGCTGCAATCACGGGGAATAACAGTCCCGGAACAGCAAATGTAATGGGGTATTGGAAATATAGTACTCCAAATACAACGATCTTACCTGAAGGTGAATATGAAGCGTATTATAAGTTCACTATAAATAAGGGTGAACGAGTTTATGTAAGAGGTTCGTATGATAAGCAATATACGGGTATGAAAATAGAAGTATATGCGCCAGGATTTTCTGATATAGGGACAAGAGTTATTAATCCTAGCTCACTTACACCTTTTATTTTTGCAAAGACTGGTGATGTCACTTCAACTACGGAAACTTATTATGTGAAAGTTTCTCGTGGTACGTATACAGGGGATATGTACTTCACTGTATCAATTCAGGACCGTATTAAATCTGGTAGTGGAAGTTTCAATTTTACTGGAACAGCTACAAATACAGGTAATACTTCTTTGAATCCAGCAGGAGTTGATTCTTCTGTTATTACAATGGACTTAACTGGTAACAATACAATTCCCAAAGGCGCAATTGTAAAATCTATTAAAACGGCTAGCACTCAAACACCAAATCAAGGAATTGTAACACACAAATTGATGTCCAACCAAAACAATGTTTGGAATACAGCAACCGCTGTTTCTGCAACTAGTGGTTCATATGATATTTCTTTACAAAATCAATTCCTTGTTGCTAAAAAGTGGAGTTTTAAATACAATGCAAAAGCTTCAGGAAAATCAACTATGACAAAAGTTAGTGCAGATATTAGATATGAATATGATGTAACGGAACAGTTCTAATGGAGAGAGAAAAGTCTTTTGAAAAGGCTTGGATACAAGTAGAAAGCTGAGTGTAGCAAATTAAGATGGCTATAATTAAAAACCGTGTGAAACCTAGTTTACAAATTGGTTTCACGCGGTTTTTCTAAGTATAATTTGTTAGGTAAAGTAATAGTGATAGACAATCTATAACAGCTCATTAAACAAATGATAGATTCGATAAAAGAATCCTAGACATTGCAGTTTGTCACACTGCTTTTCAAATTATTTTGAGATCATACAATCGTCATCTGGGTCATAGCGAATTAAATAAGTCATAGTTTTTCGAGATGAATAACTTAATGCTTGCTTCAATGGTAGCTTCTTTCAGCTGATTGGACTGTTGAAGTTCAAACAAACGAAGGTTTTTGAGGAAAGGCTGCAATTTGTTTTCTTTTAAGAGCTTCAGCACTAAATGTACCTTGGCTTTTTTCTTGTTAGATGTAGCAGATGGATTATCAATAATTAGTCCAACAATCCCGAGTAAAATGTCAATGATCTCGATGCCGATTTCTTGTCCCTTGCTGCGATAATCACATTCTCTAATAACAAAATCTTCCCCACGATATAAGGAATGGATATTTAATGAGTTTTTAATCGTTTGATCCAATTCCCTGGAGCGGTATTCAGATGCGTCTTCAATTAGGATAGTTGCTTGCACATGATTATGCTCGCCATAACCTCTAAGCAAACCGTAGCAAATCCGCTCAGGTAACTTTGCATAAACGGTATTATCGACAGTGACTTGCTTAGATTCGTAAATATCAATAAATACGTTGGCTTGTTCAGCCAATACGGACCTTGAATAACGGATAAAGTTGAAATTCATGTACTCGGCTAATGGGAGAGCGTGTTGAAATAGCTTTTCAATGCCTTTTCGATCTTTTCCATCGCCTCCATACTCTTTCCAGTGCAGCGTATACTCTTTATTTAATAGATGTAAATCTTTATATTGTGGGTGCATATAAATAGTTGTAGGAATTGAAAATGCGCCCATTAACTGAATAGGATCGCGGCTTTGCTTGCCACTTTCATCAAAGCAAATAAGTAAATGAGGTGTTTCCTGTTGCATTGTCATTGTCGCCTCCGTTCTTCTTGACAAAATGTATATCTTTTTGACATAATGGGAATACAAACTAATAACGAAACGCTTAACTCGTGTCGCTTGGTACACGCGTTAGCGTATCCGATAAAAGAACCCGTGTCGCTTGGTACACGCGTTCTTTTTTTATGTCTTGATATCTCGAGGAAGTAGAAATTTCTACTTTTGATAAGTATTATTTTGTTATTTATCCTCAAAAAATGCCTCAACCATAAAGTCAAACTGTCGTTGCTGGCGATCGGTCAGCTCGTTTTTCACATAGCTATCAATCAAATTTTGAAGAATAACGTACGTCTTATGCTCGTCCATAAAGGATCCGAGTAAATTCAATTCACTGTGAATCAATGTAGGGACTTTTAAGCTTTTGGTACTATTTGTCTTGCCGACACCTAATTTTTTGCGAGGTGTAGGAGGGGCAATTTTTGTTGCTTCAGGTTTTGCTGTCGGCTTAACAGAAACAGGCTCTTCTTGCTTGTGTGGCTCTGTATAGCCGAAGTCCATATCATTTTTCTTTACAGGGACGGACGGCTTCATGATTGTCGGCTTCTTTTTCTTTTTGATTAATCCACCTTTTTCATTACTCATACTTACCAGCCTCCTCGAATTGGGCCAGTTTCGCTTCCAACTCGTCAATGACATCTAAGAAAACCTGGTGGGCTTTGCGGTCATGCATATCATTATTCGTAATTCCTGTGACGTCCCACGCTTTAAGCCGTTCTAAGTGCTTGATGACACTGTCCATGACGTTATCACTGCCGAACATCTCTCTTGCACGTTCGAGCGTAGAAATATCGACACGCCCACCTGGACGAAGCAGAACAGGAAGAACACCGGCAACTTGAATATCTGCGTCATAGTTATCTGCCATGAATTGCAGATACTTGATATATGTTTCAGCGCCTTCCAATGATAGCTCTTGCGCTTGCAGGATGATTAATACATAATCAGCAGCCATCATCGCGTTATCAGAGAAGTCACTGATTGTCGGTGGAACATCAATGAATATGTAGTCATAGTCGTCACGAATTGGATCCAGAAGCTTCTTTAAATAAGACACCTGATCAATTTCTTCTTTTATATTGGCATATAAGAATTTCGGAAAATTTTTAAAGGACACTTGTGCAGGAATCACATGCAGATTGTCTGTCATTTTGACGATACATTCCTTTAATGAGCCGTTTTGAAAACCTTCGAAAATACTAGTATTGATTTCAGTGACCCCTGTGGAACGCGCAATTAATGTACTGGCATTGCCTTGTGGATCCATATCGACAAGCAGCACCTTTTTATTGCGGTCAAAAGCTAACTCCCAACTTGCCATGACCGAGACTTTCGTTTTTCCAACGCCACCTTTAAAATTCCCTACCACGATTGTAATTGCCATTATTTCATCTCCTTCAAATCACGTTATCAAGTTCATAATCTATGTATCAAGTATAACTTAATGAAAAACACTTTGCAAAATACTTCTTTTCAAATTTCTACTTTTTATATAATTGCTCACAGAAAGCTATCTCATTGAAGGGAAATACTTCTGTAGCGTTAAATAAGTATGAAAACCAGTGAAATAGCCAAACGGTTGGGATTAGAGACCGTTACGGTACGCAAATACTTTATTGAATTAGATAAGCATGGATGCGTCTTTCAGCGTAACGATGGTAAGAACAGAAATTTCACAAGTGAAGACTTGTATGCACTACCTCAGATGAAGCATTGATTGAGGATGCTAAGGATGTTGTCGCTGGTCATGGGTTTCCTAATGATACGGTGAATGAACCAACGTCCGTTTCCGTATCGTTGGTTAAAACCGATATAACAGAGGATATGACGATTAGTAACGTTACTTAGGTCGACAAGACGAACTAATCCGTAACGTTCAAGTTATCAATAATGTTCGTCGAGCTTCACAGAGGTTCATAATCTGAGGAGACAAAATAAAGCTTTGTGACAACAGTTATGGAGGGTGGTTCAAAAAGCTACCCTTTTCGTCGTGGAATAGTACTTAAATATAGTCCTTAATCAGTGCAATGCAATTCTTTTCTATTGCCGCATCTCTTTATACTTTGTTGTACACCTCAAATCACATGTGGAATTATTATTGACACATGTGAAATTATAATGTATAAACAATATGTAAAAACATATTAACAATTTGTGAACACAGGAGGGTTTTAATATTTATGAAGAAAAATGTTTGGTTATTGCGTCCCTTACCTCACGGAAATGATTGCTTGAATGAATTTTTAGAAGAAAATTTTATTGCTGTGGGTTATCCTGCCGGTATAAGTTTCTCAAACTTATCTTATAACGTCTTGCGCGAAACTTTAAAAAATAATAATTGGGAAGAAGGAATCGGAAACGTTAATATTCTGGTAAACTCTATGCAAATTGGTGATTTAGTTGTTGTTCCATCGACAAATAAAAAGGATGTATATATTGGTGAAATCACAAGTGACTACGTTTATTCACAAGATTTAGATGAAAATCGTGAAGGAACTGGATATCCTCATCAACGTAAAGTAACTTGGTTCTTCAATAAACAAGCACTTCTACGTAGTGACTTACCTGATGAATTACGCAGTTCCTTACGTTATCCAGGTGCAGTTGCTGATTTAACTAAGCACTATTCACTCGTAGAACAACTGATTAATGGAGGGATCATAAGTATTGACTCGGATTTACAGCAACGTGCTTGGAAAGTAATAGAAGACTTACTTGAAAGCGATGATGAAAATATACGCTTACATGCAGCAACGCTTATTCTTAATAAATAAAGTAGCTGGAAAGTAAGTGAAATATTGTGTAATCATCAATCTCCCCAAATTCAAAAATGCGTGAAACCAAAGTTCTTACAACTTGGCTTCACGCGTTTTTTATTCTATTGTGCTATTTATTAATCCTAATATTATTTATGTCGGTGATAAAGACGATATCGACGAGCATTTAATTTTGATGTTTAAAAAGCAGTTACAAGATAATCCAATTCTCAAGAACTTACCCCAAAAGTTATTTTAGGACTTGATAAATTCAAGTCCTATTTTTTTGTTATTTTGACCGTATCAAAACTGATACGGTCAAAAATCTACAAAACCATTGATATAATAATCTTTAAAGCACTTTTTCTACTCTTTATACTCTCACTCTATATATTGGGCTGGAAAGACTTCATTTTTCAGGTCTGTCTTATATGACTCGTAGTAATCATTTTTCATAACTTGGATTTCTCTTCGTATGTATTGGATTCAATACTAAACTACATGTTTGCCGTGAAGGCAACCAGCAGTCAAGGAAGGGTTCTGGTGGTGCTTCATCGAATGTCTATGCAAGGGGGCGATGAACGCTATGGAAAACGAATTCGGATATTTTTCAAAAGACGTGGCACTGGAATTGGAGATCACAACCTCTACGCTTCGCAGGTGGTCGATCGACTTGGAGAAACACGGCTATGTAATTGAGCGCAACGATAAAGATCGGCGGATTTACTACGAGCGCGATTTCAAAGCGCTTCGGGAATTGAAGAAACTGATTGCTAATGCTGTGCCACTGTCGGACGCCATCCAAGCAATAGCGACAAGGGATTTTGCCAGTGAAAATTCCGGCAAGACACCAAGCGTCTACTCTGAAATGATTCGATTATCCAAGCGTGAATTAGCAGACATTGTGAAGCAGGCAGTTGAGGAAGAACGGGGAATGCTCCTCGATGAATTGGAGGAACGGTTGCACCAAACGATTGAACAGCGTGACCGGATATTGACCCAACAGCTGCGGCAATATCTTGCAGCTGATTCGCACCAGGAAGAAAAAATTTCGTGGTGGCAGCGGTTATTTAAACGAGAAAGGGAGGTTCGGCAATGACCTATTTCAAAAGCGATTGGCATGAAGAAGAAACGAGCTTTTTATTAGAAAAATTAGGCGTGCAGACGCTCGCTCAAGACACTGAATATGGCTCGTTTGCCTACGTGATCGGGGCGACTTGCAAAGCGAAACAGATCGCCCGAACGATCGACGAGGAAGGCACAATTGATGTCGATGAGGTCCATGAATTGATGGGGGTTTTTTCTTCAAGCGAGCAGGGAATGATTCGCTTTGCGCTCCAATGCTTCAACAATTCGATTGATGAAATTCCACTCGGCGAAGTCATGCGGCCATTGGACGAAGAAAATACAAAAGTGATCAAACAGGCGATTGATCTACGTTATTAAAAACAGTCCGGTGGTTTTCTTCCGGCTGTTTTTTTGTTTGGAAAACCTGTCATTCTAGCGTGACAAACGGCGTTTTTTACTGTCACGCCAGAGTGACAAAATCGACTTTTCTTGTACCCATAAAAACAGTAGGCTCTGCCTACTCCCACACGACAAGTGGGGGCAGTTTTCCCTTATGCTCTTTCTATCTCTTCAAGAAATGTTGGCCAAAGTTTTGCGCTTCTAAAAAGTGACTGGAAGGAAAACTTTTTTAGCCACTCGGTGTGAGGGCAAGCTAGGGGTTTGCCCGGGCAACCCCCAAAAATAAATTTTTGTCTTGGTAGGAATTTTCCTACCACCTTGACCGTTTGCACACCCAAAATTTTATTTTAGGTGTCTGAAACGGTTGTCGCTCGGCTCGTTTTTTTCTAGTAATTTTTTGGATGGGAAATGAACGGATAGTGAGGAAGAGCATAAGGGGAAACTGCTATCACTTTCGGTGATAGATCAGGCAGAGCCTGATGTTTTCGTGATAGCAGAAATTTTTCATTTAGGCACGCCAGAGTGACAGAAAAAAAGCGCTGTTTGTCACGCTAAAGTGACAGGAGTTTTTTCTTTTTATCTTCAAAGAAAAATGAAAAATCGAGCGCAGCGACAACAAATTTCACGCTCCTTTTTTGAAAAAAGGGGCACGAAAAATTTGTAAAGGTCGTAGGAAATTTCCTACCGAGCGAAACAACGTTTGCGGCGTTTGTACGTACAAACCCGTAGCCTGCCCCTCTTTGTAAGCTAGATAAAATATAAAAAGTGCGTCACTTATTTATATAAGTGGCGCACTAATTCTATTAGATAAATTAAAATCGGCCATGGTAATCTTCTGGCACTATTTTTTTTAAATAGTATTTTTTTGTATTTTTCTTTAACTCGTAAACTATCGTATAATTTTCATTCTCTTTAATTAAAGCCCATATGCTAAAATTCTCTACATAAATCTTTTTATCGTCAGCAAGAATAATCCATTGCCCTTCAGATGAATTCATCTTGCTAATCACCTTTGTTTGTTCGGTTGTGGCCGTTTGGATATCGTCACGATTTCCAATGCCATAAACAAGAATGCCTAGTATAATTAAAATTGAAATAGCTGATAAAACTATACGATTTCTCATGCAGATCGCCCCTTTTAATATTTATAACGTATTCAAAATGGGGCTAAATTGTAAAGCTTAAAAGTTCCAAGAAGTTTGGCTTGCAGCTTCATCATAACCGCTTCCGCTGCTAACGCTAATCGAAACGTATTTAATACTTACCCCAAGTGAACCTGGAGAACCAGTTTTATGAAGATACTTTGAGAGAAGTATGCCAGTGCCAGACGGAGTTTTACTGCTTTTTGTTTCAATATCCATTTGTGCATAACCAGAATTTCTCCATGCGGCTCCAAATTTCACATCATGGTTCCATGCAGCTCCGCCAAAAGTTATTTCTGATGGTCTTCCATAACAATCTGTTGTTTCAGTAGTACCGGTGTTTATATTTTTAGAATAAGCTTTACACTGGTATCTTCCGTTATTTGCAACTCTTGTTTGAAAATTATCACTGTAAGATAATCCTATTTTATCGACAAAATTAAACGCTGTAGCTTTGTACCATTCCCAGTTAACGTAGACTCTATAAGTTTTTCGGCCATTCATATAACCTAAATCCGATTTACCATTAAATAAAGACAGATCAGACGTACCTATTGTTTTCTGAGTTTGAACTCCTCCTGTTTCAATTTCCTGCAGATCACCGTTAGAGTCTATATAATAATCTGTTTTTTCTACACTGAAACTTTTCGGGTTACTATTAATTATGTCTAATTTTTGCTCTAATGGTATCATTGAAATATATTCATCGGTAGCTCCAAGTTCTTTTAACTGTTTGTTAATTTCTTCATCATCATACTTATTTTCTACACTTGCGGATTCTGCAGCAAATACTGCCGTCGATGGCATCAGTACTGAAAAGCATAGCACGAATGAAAAGAGTATTTTTTTCATGTTACGATCTCTCCCTTATCTTTGGATTTTTACTAAGAGTTTAACCATAAGACTTGTTAAATAGGGGTAATAGTACAATAACTTTTTCATCACTTAGACGCGATTGGCTGAATAATGAGACCCGGTCTTCCCCCCTTCCCTCGCATTACTTATCTTGCAAATTTTACACTAGAATTCTTACATTATGTCATATTTTCAGTAAATTTTCAATTTTGTCAAAATATCGAATAGATTTGGTCGGATTGTAGAACGAAGCTAATATGCCTTCGTAACTGTGGTTGCCTTTATGGCAACCTTACAAGCCTTCATGGCAAGTTCTCACTTTATTCTTTATTAAGGTAACTTCCAGCGATACAATTAAGCTGTATTTAAGTAACCTTTATCAAGAAAGGAGAATGTGGGGTACCGTCAGGAAAATGCGGATTTACAACGGTAAGCACATTTTCGAGACGATTCCCCCATTTTTAACAACGTTAAGAAAATTTCAATGGTCTTAAAGAGTCTAAAGAGACCATTTTCTCGGAATTAAAATGATATTCTCCTAGCAAATTAATATGTTCCCAACCTAGAGGCGACATATGGTGCAATAATTCTTCATTAAAACTACCAGCTTGTTTTTGATATTCAACTGCTTTTGTTAAATGTAAGGTATTCCATATACTGATGGCATTAATGATTATGTTTAAGGCACTGGCCCTTTGCAATTGATGCTGTATGGTACGTTCCCTAAGCTCACCTTGTTTTCCAAAGAAAATAGCTCTTGCCAATCCATTCATGGCTTCTCCTTTATTCAATCCTCTTTGAATTTTTCTTCTTAATGATTCATCCGATATATAATTTAAAATAAAAATCGTTTTTTCTATTCGGCCCATCTCACGTAAGGCCGTAGCCAAGCTGTTTTGTCTTGAATAGGAACCTAGTTTTCCCATAATAAGGGACGCTGAAACTGTTCCTTCCCTTATAGAATGAGCTAAACGCAAAACATCCTCATAATTTTCTTTAATGACCTTTATATTTATTTGTCCACGTAAAATGGCTTCTAATTTTGGATATTCACTTGCTTTATCTATTGTAAATAATCTAGAGTCTGATAAATCTCTTATTCTAGGAGCAAATTTAAATCCTAATAAATGAGTTAGTCCGAATATTTGGTCTGTGTAACCAGCAGTGTCTGTATAATGTTCTTCTATATTTAGATCCGTCTCATGGTGCAATAATCCATCCAAAACATGAATCGCATCCCTTGAATTTGTATGAATAATCTTTGTGTAGTAAGAAGAGAATTGATCACTAGTGAAACGGTAGATAGTGGTTCCTTTTCCAGTTCCATAATGTGGGTTTGCGTCTGCATGCAGTGATGAAACACCTAGCTGCATTCTCATACCATCTGACGAGGATGTTGTACCGTCTCCCCAATAGGAGGACAACTGTAATTTATGATGGAAATTTACTAATATGGCTTGGGCTTTATTCATTGCATCTTCATACATGCGCCATTGAGATACATTGGCTAGTTGCTTATATGTAAGTCCGGGTGTGGCTTCGGCCATCTTGCTCAAGCCAACATTCATTCCCATTCCTAAAAGGGCAGCCATGATAATGATTGTTTCTTCCTTATCTGGTTTTCGATTATTAGAAGCATGAGTGAATTGCTCATGAAATCCTGTTATGTGAGCCACATCCATGAGTAAATCAGTTAATTTTATTCTTGGCAGCAGCTGATAAAGGCTTGAGCTAAATTTTTTTGCTTCTTCTGGAACATCTTTTTCTAAACGTGCAAGTGACAGTTTTCCTTTTTCAAGAGAAACACCATCTAGCTTGTTGGAATTGGCAGCTAACCACTTTAACCTTTTATTAAGGCTGCTAGTTCTTTCCGTTATATAATCTTCAAATGATAAACTAACAGACAATCTCGTATTCCCCTTCGATTGATTCCATGTATCTTCTGAAAATAAATATTCTTCAAAATCCCTATATTGTCTGCTGCCAACAATGGAAACATCTCCTGCCCGAACATGCTCCCGGAGTTCTGTTAAAACAGCCATTTCATAGTAATGGCGATTAATTGTTGTACCATCATCCTCGTATAAATGCTTTTTCCATCGTTTTGAAATAAAACCCACAGGTGAGTCATCAGGCACTTTTCGCTTTCCAGATTCGTTCATTCCTCGGATAATCTCAACAGCTTGTAAAAGTGGCTCATTTGCCTTTGTAGAATGAAATTCCAATACCCTTAAAAGCGTTGGCGTATATCTTCTAAGTGAATAAAATCTTTTTTGCAGTAAATCTAAATAATCATAGTCGGCAGGACGGGCAAGCTCTTGAGCTTCTTCCACCGAAGAGACAAAAGAATTCCATTCAATAATGGATTCTAAAACCTCAAAAACATCTAATTTTTCCTGTTTTGCCTTTATTAAAGCTTGTCCGATGTTCGTAAAGTGTATAACTTTCTCATTCAACTTTTTACCGTTTTGTTTCTGAATTTCCTCTTGAGCCTTACGGCCTTTTGATAACAAACTGAGTATTTGTCTGTCATGAATTTCAAAAGCTTTATCCGTTAACTCTTGAGTAAGATGTAATAAATAGACGGTTAATATCGAGTAACGTTTATTTTCTTGAAAGTCACGGAATGCATAAGGCTCATATCTTGAACCTAAGCGAGATAGCTGTAACAGGCGATTGCGATGCAAATGACTAATTTGTACCGTTTCTAATTCCATTCCTCGTATGTATTCCAGTCGTTCTATTACTTTAAGAAATGTTTCGGGTGAAGGATGACCCGGCGGTTCCTTTAACCAACCCAATATCGTTTTATTGGATTCGGATGGATGCTGTGAGGTAATAGTCTCTTCAAGTTTTTCTTTTTGCTCAATTGTTAGAGATTGATTAACCGTGTTGAATAACTTCTTTTCGGCCATTGCCCTTGCTTCCCACACCATTCTTTCAAGTGTAGTGATAGCAGGTAGGATGATTTTATTTTTTCTTAGAAAATCTATACATTCATGTAACAAATGAATAGCGTCACCATTTTCCAAAGCTGATTGATGAAGATGCTTAAATGCCATTCGATATTCTTTTAGAGTAAAAGTTACAAAGTCGTATTCAATTCGAATTTCTTTCAAATGATCCCAAAGTGTATTTTCTCTTTGAGGATAAAGACTAAGCGAAGATGGACTGGCACCGATTTGTTTCGATATATACTGTATGACTGAATCTGGGATGCTTTTGATATGGGTGTATGACCAACCGGGATACCGAAGAACAGCTAATTGGACGGCGAACCCTAAACAGTTTTCTTCTCTTCTTCGCTTATTTATGATCTCTAAATCTCGTTGGGAGAAAGTATAGTAGGTTCCTGATATCCACTCATCTTCAGGAATTTGCATAAGTGTTTGTCTTTGATCTAATGTAAGTAATTCTCTTCCTCTCGCAATTTTCACAAGTATCATCTCATTTCTGTAATTTTTTAGTTTATTAGTTCAATTAGAGACCATAATAAAATGCGAAAAACAAGCGCTAAGATAACTTCTCAATCTAAAAGCCAATTTTCCTAAAAAGGAAGAATCGGCTTTTAGATTTGATGTTTAAATGGAATGAAGTTTACAGTACAACATCCCTCTTCTTTTCCCGTTTCCATAAAAGAACAATAAAAATTGCACTAGATACAACCATTACACTATAGGAAGACGGAACGACCCATTGGGGTACCGATATACTGATGATGTGTCCAATTAAATAAGGTAATCCAAACATAAGCATTGCCATTACAAATGGAATTTGAATACCAATTAAGGAAATATAATTCGGCATAATGCTTGAGAAAGACATCGCTAACAGAGCGATAATAAATCCAATAATGTATATGGCGAATACCGTCAACACAATGTACCGGAATAACGTCGGGTCATACCAATAGTTAGGTCCAATAAACATATGCAGTGGGACTTTGAAAAACATGTATGTGCCGTTTAACGAGAATAAGCTGAAATAAATAATGAGTAAGATGGTCATTACGATGAAGGCAGAAATCAGACCAGCCGCAGCCTTTGTCTTATAAAGATTACGTCCTTTCTTAGTAGTATACTGCAAATCTGGTAATCGCCTTGAACGATCATTGATAAAGACCGGCGATATGACCAACACAACGCTCAAAATAATGGCAATTGCGACATTACTAATAAATCGTTCAAAGTTCTCTGCAGCCACACCCGGATAAACTTGATAATGCCCGGCTTCAATTAATTCATCATATCGAACTTGTTGTCTAGTATTTACATTCTTTCTTTTGAATTCCATGCTGGCTTCTTTTCCCTCATAAAATTCAATCAACCTTGTTCTCTCTTGAAGTTCCCAAAATAATTCAATATTTTCTTGGTGCATTACCATGTCAAAAAGTGCGTGATGTTTCTCGTTATCCCAATCCATATTTAAAAAATCAGTATACGTTTTAATACCTGCATCAACAAATTCCTTTTTTGACTGCAAATAATGATTTGCTTTTTCTATTTGTTTTTCATAGGTATTTTTGAAATCTAAAAAATCATTCTCGTCCATATCTGTTCCATACTTATTTACCATTTCAACACCAATATGATACGAATCATTTTTTCCGGTTGCAAAATTTTTAATATCGTACTCAACGAACAAAAAGAAAACGATCCAGTTTACAAGAATTAGTAAAATAAGCATTTTCCACGTAAGTATTTTCCTTATTTCATGTAATAAAACCTGCATAATAATTCTCCTTAATGAATTTCTTGTTTGTTAAATTTTTTAAGACAACAGAAACATGAAGCGATGGCGAACACTGACCATACAACAACCGTAATTGACTCATAATACTTAAACATAGCTAGTTCGCCGTTTCCCATGAAAAACACATGTGGATTCATCACAAGCGATGAAAGAGTAAATCCGGTAATAATCATCCATTTTGATGAACCGGGTATATACGCTGGTACCATATAAGCTATTGCAAAAAAAACTGCAAAAATAAAGAATGTAAAATAACTATTTTTCACAAGAAGGGAAATGGCAAAAGTAATAGCTGAAAACAGAAGCATACACACGTAAACGAGTGAAATGCTCAACAAAAGGAAATTTATAAATGATAGGTCCCACCATGCTACATACGGTAGCGTATACTCCCAGTTCAACGCACTGCTAATCGAACTGCCCCAAAGATTCGAGTAATCGAACACTGAAAAATAAATCCCAAGAGTAATCAAAATTAATAAAGCTGTAATCGCTGTCGTTGTTATAAAGGAAGCGAAAAGCTTATCCTTCATTAACTGTCGTCCTCTCTTTGTGGGATACATAACAAGATGTGTTTTATTTTCAAATTCAAAATTGGTTATTAAAGCCGTTGCTAACACAATTAGAATTATTGATTCAAAAATCAGATGTCCGAATATGGTTTTGAACAAAAAGCTGTGCATCTTATATTGCGTCCCCATGAAAAACCACTCTTTATGTTCGCCACTTTCTTTCATTTCTTCGAAACGCTTCGAGAGCTTATCATATTCATTTCTCAATATCTTTGCAGCATCGCCATTCAAACTGTAGCCTTCTATTTGATCACTTGCATGCTCTTTCCAATTAATTTTTTCATAATCACTGTCAATGTTTTTTGCTCTATTAAAATACAGTCCTTTTAACTGCAATTGATTGAAAATAGCCCATTCATTTTCACTGTATAAACTGTGGTCTTTATACTGCAAGCTATCTAAAAAATCATTAACACTGCTGTATTCCTGTCTAGTATGTTTGCTTGTGATTTGATTTAACTCTATAACGTCTGATTGCAAATCCTTTTCGAGTTTTTGTAAAGATTCGTCGGTTATTTTAACCCCATATGTTTCAGCAACATCGTTCGCAACCGTCAATTCTTCTTTATAATAAGAGTTACTAAAAATCAAAAAAATGTTGAATGACATAAATAAGAGAGTAAGTACAAGTAGGATAGGCGATGTGAATGCCTTTTTAAATTCGTAAAAAACAATTCTCATTGTACTTATACTTCCCCTTGTATTTCATCACGGTATTCGTATAGGAAGACATCTTCTAAATTAGGAGCCACTGATTGCCACTCTGTCTTTCTTTCACCTTTATGAATAAAACGAACATTCATATTTCCTCGTTCTTGCCTCTCAGATAGAACGACATATTGTTGTCTGAAAGCGATTAATTGTTCAAAATTAAGGCTCTTACGTAATGTTGGTGAAGCTTTATTTTTTCATTTTCGGGGTATAGTTTCTAAAAATGGAAAGGTGGCTATCCCCATGCTGTCTTATGTTGATAATCCTATTGGTCAGCCTGATGCTCATGTGAAAGTAATTCATCAAGAGCAGACAAATCAAAATCTATTTATAATCCTTGAAGTTAATTCGAGTTCAGCCACGTGTCCCACATGCCGAAAAGCTTCAAGCCGCCCGCATAGCCGCTATTGCCGGCGGGTAAACGACCTTCCGTTTTCCAATCTAGCGGTTCAGTTGCAGATCATAGTCCGCAAATGGTTCTGCGACAATTCCGAATGTGAATCCCGTATTTTTACCGAGCGTCTTTCTTGGCTGAAGCCTTATCAAAGAAGAACTGAACGTCTGGAACATGCGCTTGAAAAGATTGCCCTTTCCACCAACTGCCTGACAGCCGAGAAAGTCTGCAGAGCCCTTTATATTCCTGTCAGCCACTATACACTTCTCAGAAAGGTAAAGAAACTTTCTTATGAACCAGGACACTCTCCCTTTCGTCGGTATTGATGACTTTGCTTTCAAAAAGCGAATGACCTACGGAACCGTTCTGATTGATCTGTTGACCCATAAACCATTGGACATGTTAAATTCAAGAGAGCATGAACAGGTAGCTGTATGGCTTTCCGCCCGTCCGGAAATTAAACTCATTACTCGGGATGGGTCAAAGAGCTATGCGAAAGCCG
This sequence comes from Sporosarcina sp. PTS2304, assembly GCF_003351785.1. GTDB lineage: Bacteria > Bacillota > Bacilli > Bacillales_A > Planococcaceae > Sporosarcina. Next base: position 2,685,939 of record NZ_CP031230.1, on the reverse strand, counting down.
TCCGCGAAGCTTCACACGCAATAGTACAGGCAGCAGACCGCTGGCATATTCTCCATCAACTGTTCGACTCTGTGAAAAAGGCAGTATATGCACATATACCTGCAAAATGGATTCCTGATTCGTTGGATGAGACGATAACTGAAAAAACAGACAGAGAGGATCCTCTTCGTAAAAGCGAAAAGATCAGAATGGAAAACGAAGATAAAAGGTGGGCGCGCATTCAACAGGTTCAAGCTCTGTCTGCGCAAGGATTTCAAGTAATGGCTATTGCCAGGGAACTTGGCATTTCAAGGGGGACAGTGTATTCAGATTTGCGTCAGACCAGAAAGCCAAACCACCAGAGGGGATCTCCCTATGAAAAATATCGCCCGCTGATCCACTCCCTAGTAAAAAAAGGCCAGACTGCAAAGGTGATTGAGGAGCAATGTTGTACAGAAGGCTATACCGGTTCTATGACCACATTGAACACCATGATAGCCAAAGAGCGCAAAAAAATAGAGCGTAAAGGTAAAGAGGCCTTCTCGTTTCGACAAAAAATCCTTTCCCTTATATGGAATCCTGATAACAAGGATAGCCTAGATGAAATCGCTGAGCTGCATCCAGAGTTGTTAACCGCCTTTCCTCTCATAACAAAATTTAATGAATTGGTACATTCGTTCAGAGAGCTAGTAAAGTCAAAAAAGGATCAACAGCTGCCGGCATGGATTGAAAGACAGAAGAGTATCGAAGATAAATTTATCCGTTCGTTCATCAATGGAATCTGCCAGGATCTTGATGCCGTCACACTTGGAATTCGGGAACTATGGAGCAACGATCCAGTAGAAGGCCAGGTCAATCGATTGAAAACAATCAAACGGATGATGTATGGAAGAGCCGGGTTTGATGTTCTGCGAAATAGATTTCTTTATCAATGGTAATTATTTTCAAAAAACATTTTTTACTCTGCAGCTTACACTAGTAATTGTTCACCAAGATTGCGTAAGAGCCATTTTAGTTTAGCAGTCACACAAGTTCTTTGATACTGTAAATTTAGCCAACACTGCAATAAATGGAAACGGTGTGAAAGTAATTAGCAGTGTGATTGGAATTTTAAAAAACTTGATATCGCTTGTAGGTATCTTGGGGATTCTTCTATCCATTCATTGGACCGTGCCAATTGCTTTGTTTGTATCAACGTTGCCAGGAATTGTACTTATATTTATCGCAAAATCTAGAAGTTATAAAATGAATGTTACAACCTCACCATTACAAAGGGAACTTGGATTTACAGATGGCCTATTTATTAATAAAAGTTCCATTAAAGAAATTAAAATTAATAATCTTGGAGATTATTTAATTAAAAGATGGTCTCATCTTTATAAAAATATCCAGAAAAGGAATTTGGGGTTAGCTGGATGGGAGGCAAAAACCAAGAGTTTTGCTGCCCTATTCTTGCAAATTGCCAGTTTATGTGTTTCCCTAATCCTTATAAATCAGATCTCTAAGGGAGTTTTATCTATAGGTGACTATGTAGCTCTGCTGGGAGCTGTTACTACTGTTCAAACTCTGTTCTCTTCTATTGGTGGAAATTTAGGTTCAATCTTTGAGACAGCAATTTTTAATAATGCTTTAATGAGTATTTTAGAATACGAAGTGAAAAATGGTGGAGATAAGAAAGAAGATTATGTGGAGAGTATCGAAAGTATAAGCTTAGACAATGTGACGTTCTTCTATCCTAGAAGTGATGTGAAAGCTTTGGCTAATATTTCTCTAACAATTAAGAAGGGTGAAAATGTCTCTATTGTTGGTTATAATGGGTCTGGAAAGACGACTCTTGTGAAATGTTTAATTGGATTATATGAGGTGAATCAGGGGAGTTGTTATATAAACGGAAGAAATATAAAAGAAATTAATAGAGAAAGCTATTATCATAAAATATCTGCTATATTCCAGGACTTTTTTAAGTATAAGTATAGTGTGAGAGAGAATGTTGCTTTTGGAGATTTAGATAAATTAAAAAATGATGAAGAACTCTATCAATTGTTAGAAAGTGTCGGCCTTTCAAACAAAGTGAAAAACTATAAAAACAAGCTAGAGACATATTTAACAAGGGAAATACCAGACGGCAGTGATTTATCAGGAGGAGAATGGCAGAGAATCGCTATTGCACGTGGGTTCTTAAAAGATTCGGACGTTATCGTCTTAGATGAGCCAACAGCTGCTGTTGATCCTATAACAGAACTAGAAATTTTTGAACTCTTCAACAGTTTATCTAAAGATAAAACAACCATAACTATATCACATAGACTGGGGCCAACTAAATACTCTGATAGGATAATTGTGTTGGACAAAGGAAAAATCGTAGAAGAAGGCTCTTTCCAAACCTTAATAAAAAAGAGGGGACTGTTCTACGAAATGTACCAATCACAATCAAACTGGTATAAAGATGAAAATGTGTTCACAGAGGTGGAAAATGGCTAATAAAGTATTAGAAGTAAGAAATTTATCAAAGGTCTATAAAGGTACAGAATTTAAAGTGCCTGCTCTGGACAGGGTCTCTTTTGAGCTGTACACCGGAGAACTTCTTGCCATTATGGGGACAAGCGGTTCAGGGAAAAGTACGCTATTGAACATTTTGGGAGCACTTGATGAGCCATCTAGTGGGAAAGTGTTTCTAAATGGAAAAGAAACTAAAGATTTTTTTGAGGAACCAAAAGCTACTCTTTATAGAAGGGATAATATCGGATTTATTTTCCAATCCTTCAACCTTCTTAAGGATTTGACGGTTGAAGAAAATGTAGGTTTACCACTTATCTTAAAAGGACTGGCAAAAAAAGAAGTGGAACAAAGGGTAGATGAAATGCTAAGCCTGGTTGGACTCGCAAAATGGAAATCACATAGACCAATCCAACTCTCAGGGGGGCAACAACAAAGAGTCGCTATCAGTAGGGCTTTGATCACTTCACCACCAATAGTATTGGCAGATGAACTCACGGGGAATTTGGATTTCAATACCACTAAGGATATTTTAAATGTTCTAGTTAATATGAAAAAACGTTTAGATAAAAGTATTATTATAGTCACTCATGACCCTAACGTTGCAACTTATTCTGATAGGGTACTATTTTTCCATAATGGAAAGATTGTGGATGAATATGAGTGTCAGAGTAAAAATAACTTACAAAATATTTTAAAGAAATTCCAAAAAATAATGGAGATCGACCAATGATATATTCGAAATTTGGCTTACCCATCCGTTTTTTAAAAGCGAATATATTAATTACCATCACCTCTATAATTGGTATTATTCTATCTGTTTCTTTGATTGTTTCAATGACACTATTCTCATTGAATGCAAAACAAACCTTAAAGAATGAAGTTACAAAAATGTATGGTAAAATGGATATATCTGTTGGTTACGAAAATGACAGTGAAAAGTTTATTGATAAATCCTTTTTGACTGCCCTAAAATCAAATGACAATATAGAGCAAGTATCTAGTGTTTTGATTTCACAACTGACGCTTGATACAGGTGCCTCGAAAGCTGATTTTTACACAGTCGGAGTAAAGAATGATGACTTATCAAAAAGTAGGTATCATTTTAAGGAAAACTTAGAAGAAAACGAGATTATTGTGAATGAAGGATTAGCTGAAGCGTTAGGTAAAGAGACTGGAAGCAATTTAGAAGTTGAAGAAAGAAGTTTCAAACTGGTTGAAACTTTAGAAGATCTAAACTCAACAGGACTCACTCCTGATATCCTTTTGGTTTCGCACCATAGACTCCAAGAAATCATGTCTGATAAATACAACCAAGATATTGAGGCGACTTATTTATTGATAAAGGCAAAGGAAGACGTGGAGAAACTTTCTTTAGCTAATGAAATCAAAGAGATTGATAAAGACTTAAGAATCGAAATTGCCGAAGAAGATCCCTTTCTTAAAAGTAATTTTGAATCCTTAAATATATTTATAATAGTACTGTCCTTTTTAATTATCATAGTGACGTCTTTACTGATCATATCAAACTTTGAAGTCTTTCTGTACAAGTATAAGAATCAATTTGCAATTATGAGGTCAATCGGAGCGACTACCAAGCAATTATTTTTAATTGTTTTGGTTCAGAGCTTTTTTATAACAGTGACCGGGTCAATTCTTGGACTATGTATTTCTATATTTAGTAACAATTATCTGCATGAATGGCTTGAAAAAATATTCTCATTTACAACATCTAATATTGACTTTAATTTTAAATTAGCATGGTTAATAACATTGATCTGTATGTTGATTATTCAACTTTTTTTGGTAGTCCCAGCAATAAGAATCACAAAAGTTCTTCCACTTAAGGTCATTCAGGATAACGAGGAAAGCAATTTTAAAACGTTCAAATATAATAGATTTTTTGGGAAGTTATTTCTTGTAAGTAGCTTAATTATTATGGTGTTAGGGAAATTTCTAGCGAGTGAAGAAGACAACCAGGTAATGAGCATTTTATTGTCTGCCATTTTATTGGTAGCTGGAATATTCATCCTGTTTCCAATCTATTTGTCACCAATATTAATGCGACTGGCGCCATTAATAAAAAAATGTTTGGGTAATGCTTCATATATTGCAATCAAAAACATAATACCTCAAGTCAAAAAGAATACTTTTGTGATTTTAACTATTAGTGCTCTGATGATTATTGCTGTGTTTGGATCCATTATGTTAAACACTATACAAAAAAATGAGGAAAAGTATTTAAAAGAACAGTTTCCTACAAGTATTGTTTTGAAGAGTCGTCTTGGATTAAACTCTACTGTTAACCCTATAGAAATACAAACAGAGGCAGAGAGAATCACTGGCATTGATAAGTCTAGCTCAATAAGCACCAAAGCTGGAGCTGAAATGATTCGCGAACATCAAAACATCTCATTTGATTATACTTTAGGTGATCTTCATAACATGGAAGAACAGGGATTAATTCCTGTATTACAGTACGATGGCGACAAGATTATCGCAATATCAGAGGAATTTGCAAAGAAGTACAATTTAAAAGCTGGCGATATTGTCGAGATTGGAAAATACTCAGAAAAGGAACAAAGGGTAAGCAGTTCTGGAAATTATAAAATTGGTGCAATCGTCACTAAAATAAAAGAATCTGATGTCTATATAGATTGGAATGAAGACGAATACAGATCTAATTTCATTGTTTTTCATAAACTATATGTCGAAGGAAGAAATGTAGACCAAGTAGTTGAGGAACTGGAACAATTAAGGATGCATTTTCCTGAAATTCAAATTAATAGTTATGAGGAATCCTTGAAAAAATCCAAAGACATGTTTTATCAAAGATGGTCCATTTTTATTGTTGTTATTTCTGTTATGTTAATTAGCGTCATTGTAGGGGTATTTAATACGCTAATTAACAACATTAATTCAAAAAGGAAAGAGTTTGCAATATTAAGGACCATTTCATTGAGCAAAAGCGGGATAATTAACGTCATACTCACACAAATCATTTTGTATCTTTTAATCGGATTATCTTTAGGGCTCTTTACTGGTGTTTTATTAACTATTGTTATTTCCTTAATTGATCCAGGTAAGCTGTACATCAATTTCACAATAATAGGTTTGATGGCAGGGATAATGATATTAATGGCCTTCGTGATTTTTATACCGTTTGCATCCCGTTTAGGAAATAAGAAAATTATTTTAGAATTAAATCAAGATAGTAAGTAATTTCTATATATTTATATTATATCCTAAATAAAACTCTTAATTCCCAATCATTATCCTTTACACAGAATACTGTCAGCCCGTAATATAAAAAAGCGCATCTTTTCGGTACGCCGTACAAATAGCCCGATTGCTTCATGTTTTTGAAGCAGCGGGCTATTATTTTTTACATTCCTGCTGGATTTGTGAAGACCACGGAGATAGTCATCCAGTCGCGAAGGATACTGGCCGAATTCCAGATTAGGAAGATCTGTAAATACTTTTTCAAGTACGTATAGATATCGATTCCATATAATTTGGCGTCTCTGCCAGGCTGAGACTGATGGCGTTCGCTCTCGCGCCCGCTTCGCTGGCAGAGAACAGCCAGTTTTTTCGTCCAAACACATTCGGACGGATGACGTTTTCTGCTGGATTGTTATCTATCTCTAGACGAACGTCTGTCAAGAATAGCTGAAGCTCTTTTGTTCGCTTCAACGTATATTCTGCCGCTGTTGCCAGCGTGTTCGTTCCGTAAAAAGGGCTTACTTCAATCCATTTGAAGAATTTCTTCAAATGGATTGGAATACTTTTTCTGCATTCGACGGCGTTTCCCCTGGCTGTAGTTCACGAAACTGCCGTTCCAACGCATAGAGCTGGTTACAGAAATCCACGCCAATCTGTCCATTCTTGGAGTTGGCATTCAGCCAATCCATCTCGAGAAGAATGGGAAGTGCTGAACAATTAAGAGAGAATAACACCTTGGCATTCAGTCATCTGCGAAGAATATAAATAAACGTACAGGCATACATGAAGTCTAAATGATGAATTCCATTTAGACTTCAAGATGACGGAGCAGAACGCACCATATATATATCACTAATGGATTAGTTAGTACACCATTGTATCTGAATTTGCAGCACATTCCTGTCCCGTCTATTTTGAAACGTAAAAGCACTGTAACAGCCGCCGCACTGATTTCATCTGAGGTATCTGGGACTTTCAAATAGCTTGGCATTCCAACCGAGACATTGGACGACATCTGGAACGCGCTCACCAAACAATTGCCAATGAACTGGAGCCATCACAGCTGAAGACGGGCTGTACACCTATGAGGATTTTATATTGGTTGTAAAAAAAGAGTAGCTGAGGCTACTCTCAGACTGTAGACAAACTTCGGAAATGCCTACATTCTTTTTTCTTTTACAATAGAGAAAACACCAGGAAAAGTTGATTTCCGCTGCGACTGGACGCTTCTCTCGCTGCGCTCAGTCCAGGGTCTTCGGCTCGTGCTGTTCCCGCAGGAGTCGCCATCTTGAATTAAGCGAATAATTGTATTGCCTATTTCTTCATAACCTTTTTGGGCAATTTTTTCTGCTGGTGCTACTGGATCAACTTCGTGGGAAATGTTTTCATTGTAATCAATTAGATATGCATTTATTTCATCGTATAAAAATAAACGAAACGGATCTACATCACCATCAAACGTTGGATAGCTGACAGAATCTATTACCTCCAATCACCTGATTTATAACGTAATAAATGTTTCATAGTTTTTCGAGATGAATAACTTAATACTTGCTTCAATATTAGCTTCTTTCAGCTGATTGGACTGTTGCAATTCAAACAGACGAAGATTTTTTAAAAATGGCTGTAATCTGTTTTCCTTCAAGAGTTTCAGCACTAAATGAATCTTGGCCTTTTTCTTGTTAGATATAGCAGATGGATTATCAAGGATTAACCCAACAATCCCGAGTAAAATGTCAATAATCTCGATGCCGATTTCTTGTCCTTTGCTGCGATAATCACATTCTCTAATAACATAATCTTCCCCGCGGTATAAAGAATGGATATTTAATGAGTTTTTGATTGTTTGATCCAATTCTCTGGAGCGATATTCAGATGCATCTTCAATTAGGATAGTTGCTTGCACATGATTATGCTCATCATAACCTCTAAGCAAACCGTAGCAAATCCGCTCAGGTAACTTTGCGTAAACGGTATTATCGACAATGACTTGTTTAGATTCGTAAATATCTAGAAATACGTTGGCTTGTTCAGCCAATACGGACCTTGAATAACGGATAAAGTTGAAATTCATGTACTCGGCTAATGGGAGAGCGTGTTGAAATAGCTTTTCAATGCCTTTTCGATCTTTTCCATCGCCTCCATACTCTTTCCAGTGCAGCGTATACTCTTTATTTAATAGATGTAAATCTTTATATTGTGGGTGCATATAAATAGTTGTAGGAATTGAAAATGCGCCCATTAACTGAATAGGATCGCGGCTTTGCTTGCCACTTTCATCAAAGCAAATGAGTAAATGAGGTGTTTCTTGCTGCATGGTCATTGTCGCCTCCGTTCTTCTTGACAAAATGTATATCCTTTTGACATAATGGGAATACAAACTAATAACGAAACGCTTAACTCGTGTCGCTTGGTACACGCGTTCTTTTTTTATGTCTTGATATCTCGAAGAAGTAGAAATTTCTACTTTTGATAAGTATTATTTTGTTATTTATCCTCAAAAAATGCCTCAACCATAAAGTCAAACTGTCGTTGCTGGCGATCGGTCAGCTCGTTTTTCACATAGCTATCAATCAAATTTTGAAGAATAACGTACGTCTTATGCTCGTCCATAAAGGATCCGAGTAAATTCAATTCACTGTGAATCAATGTAGGGACTTTTAAGCTTTTGGTACTATTTGTCTTGCCGACACCTAATTTTTTGCGAGGTGTAGGAGGGGCAATTTTTGTTGCTTCAGGTTTTGCTGTAGGCTTAACAGTAGCAGGCTTTTCTTGCTTTTGTGGCTCTGTATAGCCGAAGTCCATATCACTTTTCTTTACAGGTACGGACGGCTGTATGATTGTCGGCTTCTTTTTCTTTTTGATTAATCCACCTTTTTCATTACTCATACTTACCAGCCTCCTCGAATTGGGCCAGTTTCGCTTCCAACTCGTCAATGACATCTAAGAAGACCTGATGGGCTTTGCGGTCATGCATATCATTATTCGTAATTCCCGTGACGTCCCACGCTTTAAGCCGTTCTAAGTGCTTGATGACACTGTCCATGACGTTATCACTGCCGAACATTTCTCTTGCACGTTCGAGCGTAGAAATATCGACACGCCCACCTGGACGAAGCAGAACAGGAAGAACACCTGCGACTTGGATATCTGCATCATAGTTATCTGCCATAAATTGCAGATACTTGATATACGTTTCAGCACCTTCTAAAGAAAGCTCTTGTGCTTGCAGGATGATTAATACGTAATCAGCAGCCATCATCGCGTTATCAGAGAAGTCACTGATGGTTGGAGGAACGTCAATGAAAATATAATCATAGTCATCACGAATGGGATCAAGTAGCTTCTTTAAATAAGAAACTTGATCAATTTCTTCTTTTACATTGGCATATAAAAATTTCGGGAAGTTTTTAAAGGACACTTGTGCAGGAATGACATGCAGATTGTCCGTCATTTTGACGATGCATTCTTTTAATGAACCATTTTGAAAGCCTTCGAAAATACTAGTATTAATTTCAGTGACCCCTGTGGAACACGCAATTAATGTACTCGCATTGCCTTGCGGATCCATATCGACAAGCAACACCTTTTTATTGCGGTCAAAAGCTAACTCCCAACTTGCCATGACCGATACCTTCGTTTTTCCCACGCCACCTTTAAGGTTCCCTATCACGATACTGAAGCAAGCATAAAAACCAGTGAAATAGCCAGTCGGTTGGGGTTAAAGACTGTTACGATACGTAAGTACTTTCTTGAGTTGGATAAGTCTTTCTATGTAACGATGGGAACAACAGAGATCTCACAAGTGCGGACTTATAAACACTTTCTCAGATGAAGCATTTGATTGAGGTTACAAAGATGAGTCGGGTCGCGGCTACTACCATTGAGGTTCGATAATTCTTACATCATATGGTCCGTGTATAATACTGAAGCATCAAAGACTGCATATCGTAGCTTTAACAACGGCTACTACGATGCAACGCTAGTGCAAGCAATCCATGAATTTGAAAGAAAAACGGATAAGGGTTAGTAGTTCACAATATATTTATGCTAATCCAAATGTATCTTGCCATCTTCTATAAATAACGGAGGTAGGTCAATGAATATTATATATAAAATTTTTTTGATTGTTGCACTTACGATTATGACTCTTTACGGTTGTTCTGCTGAGAAAGGGAAAGAAATCCAAAACCATACTTACTATAAGACAAAAGAGGAAGCGATAGAATCCTTTTTCAAACAAGAAGGGTACAATAAAGGTAGCCTCATTGCAATAGAAGAACATGACGATACAGAAATCATGATTTTTACCGCAGGCGGTATTGGATTTGCTGAAGTAATACATGCAGCAGAAGGTTATCGACTTAACTGGGATGGGCGTCTTAGGGACTTTGAAGCAGAATCTGAAGGAGTTGACGGAATAGAAAGTTACATCGAAATTCATAGTGAGGAAAAGGTGATCCCGGTAATCATTGGGAAGATTATCGATAAGGATATTAATCAAATAGAAATTACATTTGCAACCACTAATAAGAAAGTAGCCATTCCACTACAAGAGAACCAAGAGTTTTGGTATTTCTTTTACGAAGGAGAACCTAACGACATTGATGTCCACTATGTGAAATTGGAGCTAGTATAGATGTATGTGCACAACTTAGTTAAGTCTCTATCCTAATAAATAGAGAGGATGTGCGGGAGGAGATTCTGGAATGCATCCGAACGATCCATAAAGAAAGCGATGGGCGATATGGTGCGCTCAAAATTCATAAAAAACTCCTTGAACTAGGCTATTGCGTCAGTTTAAAATGTGTTAAGCTGCTGAAGGGAAGGAATGGAATTCAATCCATTATAACAAAAAATATCGTCCAGCTTCTTCAAACTGCGCGATAGGAGAATGAGAAAACTTATTGAAACAAGACTTTATAACAACGACAATCAATAAAAATTGTCTCATCTACAAAGAAAAAGATTATCTCAGAAAAGCCAGTGGTTCCTGACTTTTGAGATAATCTTTTTTTGTGTGATTCTTTGCTTTATTTCTTAAGCGAATGTTTCTTCCCTTGTTGATCGGTCACTACCAACTGTTTTGTTTCTACTTGCATATCTTTCGCTACAACAGAAGCGAGTTTAGTCGTCTTTTTATCTAAAAGATTGTATTTGTAGACGCCAGTTTTATTGAAATAATACATAGCAGAATGATCAAATAGCACAGATTTATTGTTGTGGCTCACTTGAACATCTTTTGAAGTCCGTTCCACTTCATGAAAAATTACGCGCGCGTCAAACACGAGCTCTTGTTTCTTGTTTTTTCCATCAAGTGTTGTTGAATACAAGATCAGTGGATCGTCTATCGGATTTTCTGGATTGAATTTCGAATCAAATACACGCTCTTTATTTTTTTCGATCGTATAGAAAATTCGGTCGTTCCATATAAACATATTACGGAACTTTTGTTCAATTGGAATGGTGCCAATCGTGTAGCTCCATGTATTTGCATTAATCTTTGTTAGATTGTAACCAGAAGGCATATTTGTCTTATCGTTAATTAGATTCCAAAACGGAATGTACAAATCGTCATTATACATAATCAGTTGGTATCCTGGCATTAATAATTCACGGTTTGTTCCATTGTCAGGCATAGTCGCTTTATCTAAAATTGCAACTTGAGTGCCAGCTTTTAGGTTTTTCTTAAATAACTTAGTGGATGTTTTGTCTTTAGCAATCGTGTAAGAAAAACCATTTTGTTCAACTGTTGTGCCTTTTTTTGCAACATATGAGTGATATTCACTAAGTTTCATAGAGTCATCTAATGCACGTACTAGGAAGGCAGAAAATTGTGCGCGTGTCACTGAATCACCAGGCATAAACTTACCATTTGATCCGCCGGTAATGCCTTTTTTCGCAATACCATTTACGTCTTCAAAAGCCCAATGTGATTCTGAAACGTCCACGAATGTCGCTTGCTTGTCCAAAGGTAGTTTGAACGAACGACGTAAAATCGCAGCCATTTGTACACGGGATGTTTCTTCGCCCGGACGCATCAACCCATTATCTCCGCGTAGAATGCCTTTTTCATTTACAGTTGCAAGGATTTGATAGTAAGGTGAATTTTTGGAAACGTCCTTAAATGTAATCGTTGGATTTTTCACTAATGGAATCTTCAATGCCTTCACGAGCATAGAAGCAGCTTGTGCCCGAGTGATTGCTTCGTTTGGCTTAAATGTACCGTCTGGATAGCCACCGATAATATTGCGCTCCGATAAATACATAATTTCTTTCTTCGCCCAATGCTTTTCTACATCAGAAAATGAAGTGGCCGCTTGTGTTTGAAACGGAATAGCCGCAAAGATAAATAGAGCAGTAAGTGCTCCAATAAGTATTTTTTTCAAAAGAATAGCCTCCTTTTTTTAGTATCTACTTCAGTATACAACATAATTTGGAAACGTGTAGGGAAAATGACACGAAAAAATCCGACAATAATTTTAATATTGTCGGATCAGTTTGTTAGATAGGTCTAATATCATATGTTTTTACAATTTCTATACAACCTACTACAGATTGTAACATGGAACAATTCTTCTCTGTTAGTTCCATGATTCTCGGCATCTTTTCTTCTTTAATTGCTGATCCGAACACCGTGAAGTGGAGATGAATTTTTAGCACGCGACTAGCATCGTCTTGCGAGCGGACGACCTCTTTCACTTCTACTACAATATCGTCAGCAGGTGTGCGCATTTTATCAAGTACTTTTCGCATGACGCCACCGCCACAAGCTGCGATAGATGCGACTAGTAATTGATACGGTCGAAAACCTTTATGTTCATCGGATGAAATATGCAGTGTACCAAATTCTGTTTCGGTATCAAACCCATTTTCTGTCATATGAAATTTCATTATTATCAGCTCCTTATGCGAATTAGTATACGTTGTTTATAGAAGAAATCCAAAGAACATTGCCTAGCTAGTAGATTTTAACTTCTGACGATCACTAATACGTACACTATTTCTAAAACCACTCATTAAAAGCATTTCATTTCCAAATATCAATTCGCTTCTTTGGATAATAAACAGCCTTGACATGAAAAGAAAGAATGCGGAAAATTAAAAAGGTCAAGCGAAAAAGGTACTAATCTACTTAGTTGCTTATTTTTATTTTATAAAGTACTTGCATAAATAGCTTGTCGTATGTTATAATAATAAGAATTCATCAAATTATTAAAAAACAGCACAGTATATATTTTGGATAGATATAAAGAAATTCTTTTACTTTCATTTTTAAATGTAAGCGCTACCATATAGCCTTTAGTTAATAAAAATGAAAAAGAGTTCTTTTATTTTCCAGTAGACATATACTATGCAAAATACAAAATCTAGGGGGTCTTTTTTATGAAAAATAACTATCAAAACATTGCAACACAGCCAGAGCAAAATGAAACGTTTTACCTCATCACGGATTACTCGGAAAATGGCTATGTGAATGGAATCACATGGGAAGAAGCGTATGCGAACGGATTGGCGGAGTGTAGTTACCTATGCGAACAACAAATGTAAGTAACGAAGAAAGCTCGATACAGGGTGCCTAGCAAAAACAATTGTGGAGTTGATCCCAATCGTTTTGTGCATAGGCACCTTGTTTTGTTATGTCTTTAGTTAGTTGGAATTGTGTAACCTTTCTTGCTTTTATGAGTCTAACATGAAAAGGGGGAGTGTCACATGAAAAGGTGGATGTCATTCGTACTTATTGTCTTCGTTTCGTTAATCTCAGTTGCTTGTCAACAAAATGAGGCGATAAAAGAAAGAGTAGAGAACACAGTTATTCCGACTAGCGAGGTAGAAATGAATGAATCGATAGGTCTTCAAGTGAATAGTGATATCGTCAATGTCCGCATTTCAACGTTTACAGCATTTGATAAAATGAATACAGATGTTCTAATTGGTACTGAAGAGAAAGAGACGCTTAAAGTGATGCAGCAGGCAATCGCCAATGCTGTTAGACAGCCGGGCATCGTGGGCATGGCTGCTACTGATTATGACATCGAGGTGGTCTTTGCCGACGGAAGCGCGCAAGGTTATCATCTATGGCTTGGTGAAAAAGGGCAAAAAAGTACAATCATGCGTGTGGATGATACACATACTATTTATACTGTGTCGCGGGAAATGACGGATCAGTTACTGGAAGTTATTCAATAGTAGGGTGATCTTTAACTGTCTACAATCCGTTATTGTAATAAATAATTGTACAAATTCTTCACATAGTGAACATCAATTTCGTTAGGTTCACTTTCATAAAAGAAATACCAAAACTTTTGGTTCTCTTGTAGTGGTATGACTACTTTTTAATTAGGGGATGTAAATGTAATTTCTACTTGATTAATATCCTTACCGATAATCTTCCTAATGATTACCGGGATCACTTGTTGTTCTTTAGTATGAATTTCGATGTGGCTTTCTATTCCGTCAACTCCTTCAGATTCTGCTTCAAAGTCCCTAAGACGCCCATCCCAGTAAAGTCGATAACCTTCTGCTGCATGTATTACTTCAGCAAACCTAATGCCACTTCATGTTTATTTAAATATTCATGTTAAATAAAACAATTACAACTATCTTTTACGTAGAACTCTTATACTGCATAAAAAACAAACTATTTCTGCCAATCCTACGTCCTATATATGGTAGGCTTAACCTATGTCATACCTTAAAGTGCGTTAGGAGGTTTTGTCTTGAATAGATTCATAATTAGAATGAAAAATATAAAAGTGGCGCAATGGTTCATCTATTTTTTCTTGGCGCTTAGCTGTATCTCTTCTATCCTATTCGTAAACAATAACCATTCACTTTACGATCGCACGATTGCTGAAGTGATTAGCACGACAGTGGATGAAACATCGGAAGTAACGGATATGCATGGTAATAAGGATACGCTGTTTACGCAAAGTATTAGAGCTAGGATAAAAAACGGCGACGAGCAAGGTAAGGAAATTCATTTGACTAATCAATACTCTGCTTCAGGAGCATATGATCAGCAGTATCATATCGGGAATGAATTATTTATTTCCATTGATTCGGAGGCAGGTAAAGAGTTAGTAGGTAATATCATGGATGTGAAGCGGGATAAATATGTGCTGATCGTTGCTTGGATCTTTGTTTTTACTTTATTGATTGTTGGCCATAAGCAAGGGTTATTAGCGATTATTAGTTTTGCGATGAATGTGCTGCTATTGTCTCTCGCTTTAGATGTTTATGTGAAATATTATGATGTCAGTTTATTAGTTGTTTGCGGGATCTGTATTTTATTATTTACCGCCATTTCATTGTTGCTTGTTAGTGGTTTCAATGAAAAGACCTATGCGGCGATTGTTGCAACGTTGATCGGAACCGTTGTGTCATTGACCATCACGTCACTTGTTATCTGGCTTACTTCAGGAAATGGGTTGCGCTATGAGGAAATGCAGTTTTTGACGCGCCCTTATCATACGGTGTTTATGGCGGGGCTGTTTATTGGGTCATTAGGGGCTATTATGGATGTGGCGATTACGATGTCTTCTTCGCTGTTTGCTTTATATGAAAGGAACCACGAAATTTCGATTAAAGCGCTACGGGCGTCTGGAATGGATATAGGTAAAGACGTGATGGGGACGATTACGAGCATTTTATTTTTTGCGTATATTAGTGGCTCGATACCGATGCTTATTTTATCTTTGAAAAACGCGTCACCCGTAGGATTTGCTTATTCGATGAATCTGTCTTTAGAAATAGCACGGGCATTGGCTGGTGGAATTGGTATTGTCTTAACGATTCCTATTGGTATTTATACAGCGATCTTTTTCATTGAGCGAAAGAGGGCGAGTGTATGAATGTATTAGTAGTACTTGCAGCGATTTTACTCGTGTTGATGTTGCTCGTTGGTGGAAAGCAGGGAGTGAAGTCTTTTATTTCGTTGTTCCTGAACTTTGGTGTCGTATTTTTCACTGTGTTTTTTATGTTGGATGCCTCCGCTAATCCGATTGTCATTACATTCATTGCTTGTATCGTCATAGGTTGTATTAGTCTTTTCTATATTAATGAAGTAAATAGCAAAACGGTGATTGCTTTTATTTCTACGATGCTAACAATTAGTCTATTACTGTTTTTTATCGTCATCGTTTCTCAAAAGCTGATGATTCATGGATTTGGCGAAGAAGGAGAAGAAGCGATTGCAGGGCTTTCACTTTATATTGGTGTAAATTTCATGAAGATCGGTGCCTCTGTCATTATTGTGAGTACAATTGGGGCTATTATGGACGTGGCGATTTCGATTGCTTCCTCTATGCATGAAGTATCCAAGCATATGCCGACGCTGAGTAAAAAGGAATTATTTACGTCGGGTGTCAGTATTGGTCGGGATATTTTAGCGACTGATACGAATACGTTATTTTTTGCCTTTTTCGGAGGTTATTTGGCATTGCTAATTTGGTTTAAAGATTTAAATTATACGATAGGAGATATTGTAAATTCGAAAATCTTTAGTTCGGAAATGATTTTAATACTTTGCGCGGGGCTTGGAATTGCATTAGTGATTCCGATCGCATCGTGGATGAATGCCTACTTTTTGGTGAAAATGAAGCAAGTGAAAAAAAAACCATCGAAGAATTCGTAATGCGGCGAATTCTTTGATGGTTTTTCATTTCGATATATTATATATCGAATGAAAAAAATAGAGTGAATTTAATAGACAATATTGGTATAGTGTCTATAGTGATAGAATTATTGAACTATTGTAAGTAGGCAGACTAGTTAAGCGGCTATTCATGAGTAGTCAGACGTCAGAAGACAACGATACGTTCGTAAAAACAGGAGGTAATGTTAAATGAAAATGAAGAAAAAGAGTGTATTAGGTGCGATTGGGTTATCCGCGATGCTGTTGCTCTCAGCTTGTTCATCAGACAAAAAAGATTCGACAGATGGTGCGAGTGATGCAGAAGGGAAATCATATGATCTGAAAATGTCTGTTACGTTAAATGACTCGTCCACTTGGTATCTAGCAGCAGATAAGCTAGCGCAAGACTTGAAGGAACAAACAGACGGACGTATTAAAATAGAAGTATTCCCGAATGAACAATTATCCAACGGTGACCAAGGAAAAGGTGTGGAGCTTCTAACGAAAGGACAAACAGATTTAAGTCTTCACTCTACGATTATCTACTCAATTTTAGATGACCGTTTTGGCGTAGCGAGTGCACCTTTTTTATTCAAAGACAAAGATGGTGTGGACAAAGTGTTCAACGGTGCAGGTGGAGAAGCAATTGCTGAAATCCTCCATGAGAAGAATGTAGAATTGCTAGGATACGGAGAGAATGGTTTCCGTCAAATTACGAACAGTAAAAAAGAGGTTAAAACACCAGCTGACATGAAAGGGCTAAAAGTGCGCATTCCTGGAATCACGATGTATACAGACTTGTTCCGTGCATTAGGTGCCGACCCGACAACAATGGCATTCTCGGAAGTTTTCACATCCCTCCAACAAGGAACCATTGATGGACAAGAAAATCCAATTGATGTCATCCATTCTTCTAAGCTAAATGAAGTGCAAGACTACTTAACAACATGGAACTACTCTTATGACCCATTAGTATTGGGTATTAATAAGAAATTATTTGATTCCATGAGTAAAGAAGATCAGGAATTGGTGAAGAAGTTAGGAAAAGAAGTAGCAGCATATCAAGTAGAGATGGCACGTGAAAAGGAAGCGAAGCAAATTGATGAATTGAAAGATGCAGGCATGCAGTTCTATGCACCGACTGACGAAGAACTTGCAGAGTTCACTGAAGCAGTGCAACCTGTATATGAAAAGTATGAAGATATCTGGGGCAAGGATCTACTAGAGAAATTCCAAGACCAATAAGAATTGGAGGATGCAACGATGGGAAAAGTATTCAACAGATTAGAAGAATGGATTGTTATACTGACAATCTCCATCATGTCCACCATCGCATTCGCCAATGTATTATCCAGAGGGTTTGCTAAGTATTCAATTTCCTTTACGGAGGAAATAACGGTCAATTTGTTTGTTATGTTAACATTTGTCGGAACAGCCATTGGTGTGCGTCAATACGCACACCTTGGCTTTACATTGATTTATGACAAAGGCAATCGGTTGCTGAAGAATATGATTACAATTTTGGTTGGATTGATGATGGTGCTATTATTTTTTATTTTATTTTATTTCGGTATTAAAATGGTGCAGTATCAACTGGATATGGGCCAGAAAACGCCTTCTTTAGGATGGCCACAATGGTGGTTCTCCATGTCGATGCCAATCGGCGCGTTCTTCTGTTTGATTCGTTCCATTCAAGTGACAATTGCTGAATTCCGTCAGCAAAATGGGAAAGGAGAGCAAACATTATGACAGCGCTGATCTTATTCGGCTTATTTTTTATTTTAGTTATGCTTCGTATGCCGATCGCTGTAGCACTTGCGATCTCCTCCATAGTTGTACTTTTTACAGGCGGCGGTTTGTTTGGCTTAGAACTAGTAGCGGATATTATGTATACAAGTGTAGCGAAGTTTACGTTACTTGCGATTCCGTTCTTTATTTTAGCGGGTGTCATTATGGAACACGCAGGAATTTCCAAACGCTTAATCGATTTTGCACAAGCGCTTGTTGGTCATCGTAAAAGCGGAATCATTTTTGTAACAGTCATGACCGCTATCTTCTTCGCAGCAATTTCAGGGTCTGGTCCGGCGACAGTAGCCGCTATTGGTGGAATCTTGATACCAGGCATGGTGAAGAATGGCTACAAAAACGAAACAGCAGCGGGCTTAGTGGCGAGTTCGGGCGCTATTGGAATTATTATCCCACCAAGTATCGCATTTATCGTTTTTGCGGTAGTCGCAGGCGATCAGATTCCGGTTTCTATTGGTCGAATGTTTATGGCGGGAGTGATACCGGGACTGTTATTAGGTGTAGGGTTCATCATTGCTGCAATGATCGTTCGGTCTCGACAAGAAAAACGTGAAGGTCCTCTAGCGGTTCAACAAAAGACGGAGCCAGCAACAGGGGCCGAGCGTCTGAAAGCTTTTGTGAATGCTATTTGGGGCTTGTTAATTCCAGTCATTATTTTAGGAGGAATTTACGGTGGATACTTTACACCGACAGAAGCTGCAGTCGTCGCAGTGTTCTATAGCTTGTTCATAGGTTTCTTCATCTACCGCGAATTAACGCTGAAAAAGCTATACGATATTTTAGTAGCTGCAGGTATCCAGACAGCGGTCGTCATGTTCATCGTCAGTGCAGCGAGCGTCTATGCGTATATTATTACGACGGAACAAATCGCAAGGCAAGTATCTGATGTGATGCTTAGCATTACGGATAATAAGATTTTAATTTTATTATTAATCAACGTCATTCTATTAATTGCGGGGATGTTCATTGATGCAATATCTGCATATTACATCTTTATTCCGATTCTGTTGCCGATTGTGTTGATGTTTGATGTAGACCCTACAGTATTCGGTGTATTTATGACAGTCAACTTGGCGATCGGATTGTTCACACCGCCAGTTGGTTTGAATTTATTTGTCGCTGCGGGGATATCCAATACGTCAATTGGACAAATATCGAGGGGTGTATTACCTTTCGTTATTTCATCGATTGTTATTTTGTTGCTCATTACGTATATTCCACAGATTTCTACATTTTTACCAGACTTGCTGAAAATAAAATAGCGAACCGTGGAGCATTCATTTGCGCTCATAGGGAAGCGGTTTTCGCTCATAGCATCGGAGTTTGCGCTCATAGAGAAGCGGTTTTCGCTCATAGCATCGGAGTTTGCGCTCATAGAGAAGCGGTTTTCGCTCATAGCATCGGAGTTTGCGCTCATAGAGAAGCGATTTTCGTTCATAGCATCGGAGTTTTCGCTCATAGAGAAGCGTTCTTCGCTCATAGCATCGGAGTTTGCGCTCATAGGGAAGCGGTTTTCGCTCATAGCATGCATACAACCGCTCATAGAGACTGCACACGCACTCACAAAATAGAATCTTCATCTCTAATCAGCTAGTGTTCATCACGAGGGAGAGTTGTATGTGAAAACTATACAAGTCGTATCAAAAATTATCTCGAAATATTTGCCACTGTGGATTGTGATCTTATCCGTCATCGCATATGCTATTCCGGATGCATTCATTTCCATACGGCAATTGACGGGTTTTGGATTAGGGACGATTTTCTTCTTAATGGGGTTGTCGTTATCGTCGGAGAGATTAGTAGATGTTATTAAAAATCCGAAATATGCGCTGCTCGGTGTGCTGTTGAAGTGGACGGTTATGGTAAGTGTGTCTATCGCGATTGCCTATATCTTTTTTGGTAATCAAGCGGAGATTGCAACGGGCATTATTTTAGCGGGGACGGTTCCAAGCGGCACGTCAGCTAATATTTATACATTTATAGCAGGGGGAGAGGTTGCGCTTAGTATCACGATGGCGACTCTCGATACATTTATTTCTCCCGTTCTGACACCGGTTTTACTGCAAACATTCGCCGGCCGTTTTATTCCCATCGAATTTTGGCCTTTATTTCTAAATATTATTTATATTGTTTTTTTCCCACTGATTGCCGGGTTATTCGTGCAGTGGAAGTTTAAAAAACCAGTGGAAAAGGTGAAGCCTTATACTGGTGTGCTTTCGCAATTGGCCTTATTTATAGTCATTTTATCGGTCATTTCCAATGCGCAACAGGCACTTTCGGAAAACTTGTCAGTACTGCCGCTCGTTTTTGTGGCGGTTACGCTCCAAGTTTGTATACCAATGGGGGCTGGCTATTTTATTTCTAGATGGTTAGGTGTGCCTGAACGTAATGCGCGTGCGATTTTATTTCATACAGGCATTTGCAATACGGCGCTTGCTGCGACACTTGCGATGGAGCATTTTGGGTCGCTTGCTGCAGTTCCAGCTGTCGCGAATATGGTAATGAATTTAACAATTGGTGCGTTAATGGCGAGCCTATTTGAAAATAAATTCCGAATAGCCGACGAATAAAAAAACACACTCTCTTCCCTCGTTGCGAAAGAGAGTGTGTTCACTTACGTTAAAATACTTTATCCCCGTTAAAAATAGAGTTCTTTACGATTACGTAGTCTACTGTACGGATGGCGTTCAATGTTTTTCCGCCTGCGTAAGAAATAGACGATTGCAGATCTTGTTCCATTTCGATTAACGTATCTTTTAAAGGACCTTTATATTCCACGAACATTTTTTTGCCTTCTACGTTTTTCTTTTCTCCCTTTTGGAATTCAGAAGCAGAACCAAAGTACTCTTTGTATAGTTGACCGCCTTGCTCAACTGTTTGACCCGGAGACTCTTCATGTCCTGCAAAAAGTGAACCAACCATCACCATACTTGCTCCAAAACGGACAGATTTTGCGATGTCGCCATGTGTGCGGATGCCTCCGTCAGCAATAATTGGCTTGGATGCGGCTTTCGCACATAGTCGAACAGCCGCCAATTGCCAGCCGCCTGTACCGAATCCTGTCTTGATTTTTGTAATACAAACTTTTCCTGGTCCAATTCCGACTTTTGTAGCGTCAGCGCCGGCGTTTTCAAGCTCGCGTACAGCTTCCGGTGTGCCGACATTGCCAGCAATAACAAAGCTCATCGGTAAGTGCTTTTTAATATGCTGAATCATTCGAATGACTTGGTTGGAATGACCGTGAGCAATATCGATTGTGATGAATTCTGGAACAAGAGCATCTACTGCAAGTTGCTCCACAAAACCGTATTCTTCTTCTTTCACTCCTACGCTAATAGAAGCGATTAGGCCGCGTTCATGCATATCTTTAATGAAATCTACACGTTTTTCTGGATTGAATCGATGCATAATATAAAAATAGCCTTCTTCAGCTAATTGAATCGCAATTTTTTCATCAATAATCGTCTGCATATTTGCAGGCACGACAGGTAATCGGAAAGTATGCCCGCCTAGTGTAACTGATGTATCACATTCTGAGCGGCTTTCTACGACGCATTTTGCAGGTACAAGTTGTATATCTTCGTAATCAAAAACTGTATCCATTACTTTCACCTCTATAAACGAATGTTTTCATATGAATTTCATCGGATTGTTCGTCCTTTTGTAATTTACATGATTTTTTACGTCGTGTCAACGCTTACATCGTGTAAGATCGATAGAAATTTTACAATAATTTTCGTTTGAAATGGATAACTGTCAAGCCGACAAACAATAATGTAAGACATAGAGTGAGTAAATAGGGTACCAAAAGATCTACGGGTACTACTGCTCCTGTCAACAGCTGTGGTGGGGCAACTGCTAATTCAAGTGGGCTCCATGTGGAGGGTACCGGAAAAATGGACGCGATGAACAAACCGATTATGCCGACAAACGTCACGACAATCCCTCCGTAAGACGTAGCAAAATACGTATTACCCCAAAGAGTAACAGCTAGTAATAAGCAACCGAAAACATACAAACAGCTGACCGAAAAAAATAGATGCTGCAGACTACTTTGATCCCAATAATAGGCTGTATACGCATATGTAATGGCAAACGATAAACTGATCGCGAAAGTCCAATAATAAATTGCTGTCACATACTTCGTAATTACTACAGTACTGCGGCGCAATCCTTTAGTCAGCAAAATAGTCAATGTCCCTTTTTCTAATTCCTTCGACATCATCGTACTGAATAATAAGATGAGGACAATCAAACCCATTTGCGGTACATTTTTATAAAATTGTAACCAGGAATCTAGAGCAGTTGGCTCGGGCAGCTGCATAGTAGTACCCGCAGGCATGAGTTTCTCTAGTAAAACGGGGGTGATCTTGGCAGTAAACGGATTAAGAATTCCTAGAATGGAGAAAATCACTGTGACTAGTAATAGCTTGTACGATTTTACGCTTTCATGCCATTCCTTTTTAAGAAAACCAAGCCATTGATTCATGTAAGCACCTCCAAGACAAGTTGCTCAAGTAATCGTGTTTGCGGTTTCATCGATTGGACGATTAAGTTACGTGTAGTTAGTTCTTTCATGAATTCTAAGCGTGCCGAGTCAGTCGGTAACGTGATGAGCAAAGCGTCTTCCTCTACTGTCATCGTATACGGAATGTCATGAAGTTGCTCCATTGCCTCTGTTGTTGGAATCGTAAATGTATAGAGAAATTGGCCGCTAAATTGTTGTTGCAGATTACGCAGTTCGTCTTGAAAGATAATGGTTCCTTCATGCAACATAGCGACATAATCACAAATTTGTTCTGCATCCGAAATGATATGTGTAGAGAAAAAGACCGTTGTTTCAGCAGTCGCTTTTTGTAGTATGGATAAAATCTGTGCACGGCCTGCCGGATCCAGTGCAGAAGTTGGTTCATCGCATATTAATAATTTCGGCCGGTTAAGCAGCGCTTGTGCAATTCCTAAGCGTTGTTTCATTCCTCTTGAATAGGTGCTAACTAATGAGTGCGTAGTTGCGAGTCCGACCAATTCTAATAATTCATCGATTCGCTCTTTTCTTTCGTGCTTCGCTAGGTTCGTAATGACTGCACAAAGCTCTAAATACTGACGAGCAGTATAAAACGGATAAAATTCGGGAACATCCGGTAAATACCCGATATGCTGATTGGATTTCGTTTCACCGAACGTTACAAGCTCACCTGCAATTGTAATGGAGCCGGCAGTGAGCGGAATCAAGCCAAGCATGCATTTCATTAATGTCGTTTTGCCTGCACCATTCGCTCCGACAAATCCAAAAATGGAGTGCTTTGGAATCGTTAATGTAATATCGCGAAGGACTTCGTGGTTACCGAATCGTTTCGTTACACCATTAATTTGTACGACCATAACGTTCACCTCTTCCGAAGACGAAATAGACAAGTGGTCCGATAAACTGGATCAATAGTACGATGAGTAGCCACATGACTTGATTGCCAAATCGGTATTGTGGATGACGGATGACATGAATTGCGGAAAAGATAGCCAAACCAAGCTGTAAAATAATAAGTGGAATTAAAAAAGGTAAGTACTCCAATACCAAATCGAAATCATTATTCATCAAAAAACCTCCAAACCAAATTGTAGTTTTTCACGTAGTTCTTGCATTTCTTCGTCCTCAGAAAAAGGTTCAAAGAAAGGAGCATTCATCATCTCTATAATGGACTGCTTTATGATCGAAGTGTCGCGTAAAGCGTTCGTTCCTAAATCGAGTTGATTGAGCCAATCTTCTAGTAACGTAAAGTATTCGTCCCCGCGTAAGGTGAAAGGAAATAAATCGTGAACGCACAAGTCTACATATTCCCGTAAATACGGATAGAGCAATTCTCTGTTATTTGAAAGAGCTGCACATTGCGCTACAGCAAAGTAAAATTGAATACAGACATGAGGGTGCAATTTTCGTAATGCAAAAAGTTCAATAAGACCATTCATTCGGTGGAGTGTTTCATCAAATGCTTTTGGATCAGATAACGATAGGCGCAAATAAAGCGGACTGCTCCCTACAAGCTGAATAATGTTTTGATACATCATCACTTGAATGACTCGCATAGCCTCTTCTTGATCTCCTAATTGTTCATGCGCTGTCGCTAAAATAATTTCGTCACCAATGGTCGGCTTAATAACGCCGTCTAATAAATCTAGTGTAGTTTTAGGATCAGCCTGCATAAGAGCAATCGTCGCTTGTAATGAATTTGCCTGCCGAAGAACCCAAACATCTTCACTCACTAAGCGTATACGTTCGAGACACTGGTTAATATTCTGTAAAATAGAGGGGCTATTTTCACTCAACATATGGTGGTTGAGCATCAAAATACTCATTTGCAATAAGAATCCAGGGTCATGGTAGTATAGTTTGATTTGTTCTTCAACTTCAGAAAAAACATGTTCAAATGGTTCGTTCCCAAAACGCAAAGCAAATTCATAGTAGATGGTTTGAATAGCCTCTTTTGATAAATATCTTTCATAACCGAGCAACTCATCGACAGTTAGATCAAAATAAGAAGAAATTTTAGGGAGTAACGTAATGTCGGGATAACTTAAGCCTTTTTCCCATTTCGACACCGATGCCTTAGATACGTTGCAGTAAGAGGCGAGTGTTTCTTGTGTAATTTGTAGACGTTTTCTTTGCTGTAAAATGACATCTCCTATTTGAAGCACACTATCACACCTTTCTTTATTTAGTATAAAGCTGAAAGGTGGTTGATTCAATCAACTGTTACGTAACTTCGAATGATAAAAGTCAACTAGCGAGAGAGTAAAGTAAATAAGTAGATACAAATAATAAAAGACAAACAAAAAAGCCGGTTCACGAAAGACCGGCTGCTCCTTACACACTAACTGATGTGAAAGGTTCTAAAATATTCTTTTTTGGTTTTGCTTGATATTGAAGAACTTTCTCTGTTGGATCATATGAATCTCCATAGAAATCTTGGTCTTTGTAGGTATGAATTTCTTCGTAGGTTGTTTTCATCGCGTTGAATACTTCTTTTTCATCCGCTTTGGCAGAGGTTGAAGGTGCCCAGTATAGAATTTCGAGGATAGTTTGTTCCCCGGTTGCTAGTGAACGACGATTATAACCGATCTTTTGCGCGTGATTGAAATCTTCGCGTGCATAGAATTTTAGTCGCTTGCCAGTATCCGGTTCTGTTTCATCTACTGGTTCGACTTCCAGTAAAATAGGCTTGTTTTTGGTCTTCAACGAATCCAGCAGTTTTTTTCCCAAACCTTCCCCTCGTGCGGCAGAAGATACGAAAAGATAGTCGACGAAGACGAAGTCCTCCGTTTCCACGTACATCAGTACATGTTTCGGTCCTTCTTCTTTGTAGTAGACATTCCCTTTATCATTTAGCAATGTCTCCATATGTTCCTTTGACTTCATCTCTTCGATTGGAAAATACTCTTTCAATTTGTTGTACCAATGCATGTGTTAAATTCTCCTCCATAGGTAATGTAGTGTACCAGGAGCTTTTTATTTGGGGTCAAACAAGTTGAGGAAAAAAGAGGTCAGAAAAAAATCCTCATATCTAGTATACTCTTTTTACGTAAAAAATAAACTTAAAAGCTAATAAAATTTTAATTTTTTCATAAAAAGACAATAAAAACGATGATAGAATATAATCTACCATCGCGCTGGAATAGCTTTTACCTGCCACTTCTAGTACTTGAGTATGCTCCTTTTTTCTTCTTTTCATTCATAATAGTCTTTACGACAGGATACAAGACCATGCCCCATTTAATAACATTTTTCATTACTTTTATCATAATGTTCTTCCTCTCAATTTTGAAGTTGTTATTGCTAACTTTCCCTTTTTACATCAAGTCTAAACTTTTTACTCAAGAGACTTGGGTACGCTATCTTTCTGTTTAATTTCTGTAAAGAGATTAATTTGTTCGGGAATAGGTAAAGGTTTTTGTGTAAAGTCATTTTCCAGTTGCATTTGTTCACACATACTTTTTAGAGTCAGTTGGATTCGGTCTATATCTTCTTTCGTAGCATATTGTTTACGGTCGACTAATACATAACCTAATTGTCCGCTCATTTCTATAGTTGCCCATTTAACATCGTCAATTGCTGCAATTCCTGCTTGCCTCAGATGCATTTCTAATTCGTCCACCGTCAAACGCAGCTTTTTCATAGTCTCAATTTTTAATATGCCGTTTTCAATGACTACTTTGGAGCGACCGCGAACTAGTCCTTCGAAAAAATCGAACTTCATTGCTATAAATTCAAATAAAAGCAATGTCAGCACTAAAATAAGGGAAAGGAGCAAAGTCTGCCATAGGCTTTTGCTTGCTATGGGTTGAATAAGCAGAGTGCCCACCGCAATCATTAAAACAGTTTGTCCAATAGTCATTTGCGCAATCGATTTACGACCCGAAATATGCAGTAGCACAATACCTGCCACAATAACTAACACTGTCTGCCAAATAGAATGAAAATCCATAAGTGTTCACCGCCACTTCATGAGTTTCTTTCTAGCATGAGAAAGATTACGATTTATATGCATGAAAATTGTGAATCCTTAGTTATGTATAATCCGTATAGTAAATAAGGAGTGATGAACATGCGACAAAATATTCAAGAACGACAATATAAGTTACAAGAAAGAAGATTGACACATCGCCGTTTGACTTCACGTTTAGAGCAGACAAGCCAAAAGCTACTGGCAATGAAGAAAGAACGTGATCGCCTTCATATTCAACTAACGAAAGAGCAACAAGATATTGCGAAACTGGGGAAGTTTTCATTCGCCAAGAAAATTAGTGAATGGACAGGTACATGGGATGAAAAGATGAGGAAAGAAATAGAAGAAGCCGCAGAAGCAGAATTAGCATTTAATGAAGCTGAAAAGACCGTACAAGACTTAACCGGAGAAGAGCAGGAATTGCGTAATCAGCTGGAAAGCCCTGATTTTACATATATACTTGAAGATTGGGAAGACTTCTTAAAAGACAAAGAGACGTGGATTCGTATGAATGATACTATGGCCAATCGAACCTTGCAGAAAATTGCGGATGACCGGGTACGCGTGTATTCGATGATACGTGAAATTGACGAAGCATTTGAAGCAGGTGTAAAAGCAGAACGTGCATTGGCAGGCGCGATGAAGAAATTAGACTCAGCAGAAGGCATGTCGGTATGGGATACATTTCTAGGTGGCGGACTTCTTGTATCAGCGTTAAAGTACTCAGAGATCAATAGCTCAGACGACCTCGTTCATCAAGCTCAGCGGGCACTGCGTCATTATGAAACTGAGTTAATGGACGTCCAGGATGTCGCGACAGAGTCTTTTCAAGTAAATAAAAATGATATTTTCACATTTACAGACGTTTTTTTTGATAACATATTTTCCGACTGGATGGTTCATACACGTATTACAGACGCCAAAAAGAAGCTCCACGCGATCATGCAAGATGTCCGGAGAATTCAGGATCAACTAGCTAGAAAACGTGCAGCTTCCGAGGAGGAAATCCGGCGGCTTGATCAGCAACAGGATGATATTATTTTATCCTGACAAAGGTTAAATACGTGTTAACGTTTTACCTAAATAGCCAAATAAAACAGTCAGTACAGGACTTAGTAAACAGAAGAACGCGAATGGTAAATAAGCGACAGTGGATACGTCAAGAACAGTTGTGATGAAAATTCCTGCCACACTCCAAGGGACGAGCGGATTGATCACTGTTCCCGCATCCTCCATTACACGGCTCAAGTTTTTATTGGCCAGTCCTACTTTCTCGTAGCTGGACTGGAAAGCTTGTCCTGTTAATAATATAGACAAATACTGTTCTCCAATCAGTATATTAATGCCTATAGCGGTAAGTGCAGATGTCAAGATGACAGAAGATACTTTACGCAATAGGCTTTCGATTTTCTTGAGTAAACATTGAACAATTCCTAGAGTGAACAACATGCCCCCCATACTAAGCGCCAGCAACACTAGTGAAATGGTAAACATCATTCCTTCCATACCATCACCACGCGACAATAATGCGTCTACAGCTTCAACGCCTGTTGTCCCCTCGTACCCGCTGAATAAAATCTTCAACACATCAGAAACGCCATAAAATGTATGAATATAGGCGATCATGACAGCAGAAACTGCGCTAACAGCCAGTGTTAAAATAGCTGGAACCTTCACGAATGTTAAAACAATAAGAATTGCCACTGGAATCAATGTATACCAGTGGATTAAATTTGTGCCAAGCAGAGCAGTGCTGAAAGTTTCTACGCTGTCTAAATTCGCAGTCGTCACATTCGGAGACAATATACCGAACAAGAGCAGCGAGATAAAAAATGCAGGAATCGTTGTCCATCCCATATTTCGTATATGTTCAAATAAATCCACACCTACAATAGAAGATGCCAGGTTAGTCGTATCTGACAAAGGAGACATTTTATCTCCGAAAAATGCACCTGACACAATTGCGCCGGCAACAAGTGGCAACGATAATTCCAAAATATGTGCCATACTAATGAATGCAACACCGATTGTAGCAACTGTCGTCAGTGAACTACCTACAGCTAAACCGATAATGGCCGTAACAACAAAAACAATCGCATAAAAGAAAGTGGGTGTAATTAATTGAAGGCCGGCATAGATAATGGTAGGAATCGTCCCACTCATCATCCAACTGCTAACGAGTATTCCGATAAAGAAAAATAGAAAAACTGCACTCATTCCTGCGCTTGCACCCTCAACTAATCCTCGTTCCAACTCTTTATACGAAAGTTTCTTCCGTAAACCATAACCAAATAATAATAAAATTGCGAATAATATCGGTACATGTGGAACTGAATTAAATGTAACAATGCTCATGCTAATCATCGCTACAATAAGTGCAGTCAAAATTGCGGATGCTTTGACAGTAGGTGTATGAATTGCCTTGATGGGAAACACGCGAACGACCTCCAATTAGTATAGAACGAAAAAACTCAATCTTCCCTAGCTGCAGGGACGAAAGAGTTCTAAGCTCAGTTTCGTCTGGCTACTGTGAATCATTTTACGGAAGACAAAGCTTCATTATGAGATATATCTATTATATACGGAATTATATACCGTTACGAATTTTATCATTTTGAATGGATAAGTCAATAGCTGAGTAGAGCATCATGTATCGATACATAATAAAAGGGCTATCCAGAAAGTCAGTGAGAACTGAGTTTCTGTGACAGCCCTTTTTCCCGTGAAACGAATAGAAGAATCCTCTCTTCGCCGTTCCTTTCCGTTCCAGGCGGACGCGTTCGGGAGGGGTCGCGGTGGATCGTCAAGCGCTGCGAGTTACACCTATCACCCTTATCCTCCCGGAGCATTCCTGTCTGATTAGAGACGCCCTATTGAAATACAAAAGTCCCCTTGATATGATTTGGGGGTGTCAAGGCATCGACGGCTTGACCCCTAACCATACACAAGGAGGACTCACATGAATTCTAAAGTGAATCACAAAATTAATCAAGTAACTGAACAAACATTAGTAGTTGGAATCGATATCGCGAAGTACAAACATTACGCCACATTTGTCGATGAACGTGGTCGTGAGATGAAAAAAGCTTTTCCTTTCTTACAAACTATCGAAGGTTTTGAAGCACTGTATGAAGCAATCCTAGATGGTATGAAAGAGCATGGGAAATCTAACGTACTCGTCGGTGTAGAACCGACAGGACATTATTGGTTGAACTTAGCGTACTTCCTCGAAGATCGAGGCATTCCGCTCGTGGTTGTCAATGCGATGCACGTAAAACGTGTGAAAGAGTTAGATGATAACCTGCAGACCAAGAATGACAAGAAAGACGCTCTCACCATCGCGCGATTGATGAAAGACGGACGCTTTTCTCATCCTAAACTTCTTCGGGATCAGGCAGCGGATATCCGCGCTGGCTATAGTATCGAAGAAGCATTGATCAAAGAACGCTCCGCCTTAAAAAACAAACTGCATCGGTGGATCGACAAGTATTTTCCGGAGCTGTTTCAAGTCTTTTCTGATTTCGGTGCCATGGTGCTTGCCGTATTGGAAGAGACTCCGTTACCCGCAGATATTGTCGATATGACACCGGCTGAATTGGCCGATATTTGTGCAGACGCGGGACGGATGAAACAAAGACGTCCAAAGAAAGCAGCCGAACTCATTCAGGTAGCTCAGTCTTCTATTGGGGTTACTGTCGCCCCTTGGGGAGCGAGACGGGAAATCGCTTCTCTCGTGCGTCAGTATCGCCTGATTGAGGAAGAACTAGAGTCCATCAAGGCAGAGCTAGATGCCTTGATTACCCAAACGACAGAGTATGAATTTCTAGCTTCCGTTCCAGGGATTGCCCATCGTACCATCGCAGGCCTCTTGGCTGAGGTAGGGAGTTTCACTGATTATGAGAGTCCACGCCAACTTATTAAATTAGCGGGTCTCACACTTCGAGAGAACTCCTCCGGCACTCATAAGGGACAGAAGAAAATATCCAAACGAGGTCGTAAGAGGCTTCGAGCCATTCTGTTCAAAGCGATCCGGCCGATTCTGCGGAACAATCCAGCATTCCTTAAGCTTCATGAGTATTATACGCAGCGATCAGAAAATCCGCTTCGTAAAAAGCAGTCCATGGTCGTCTTATGCAGTAAACTACTAAAGGTTCTCCATACTCTATGCACGAAAAAACGTCGGTTTGACGGAGAACACATGTTGACAGACCTGCACTGTCTCCAACTAGCGTCTTAAGTACATTCTGGAATAAACATACTATTCATGACACGGAGAAGCTGGCACCCCTATCGTACATCGGGCCTTGAGCCTCTCCCGGAGCATCTCGCCAGCCTCCAACTTATGATAGACCGAACGAAGGAATGTCAGCGCACGACGCTAAGAGACGTGGGAGGGTCAGTCATCATAGGGATTTGGAGATCCATTAGTGCATGCCATATCTATTTACAGTTTCTGTAACTGTCGGCGGAGCATTCACTGTTGTTTACAATATCCGTAAATATATAAATAATTAGGAATAAAATCATTAGCATATTGAAATAAAAATATTTTTTGGTTAGACACAAGATGCGATAAACCTTGTCACCATCGTATTTTCAAGAGGGAGTCGATCGTCTTCCAGCGCAAGCCGGACTTAGTGTAGGCAAGACAGTTTAATCACTCTTTGTAGAGGATGAAAACCAAGTAGACTTGTCTGATACAATGCGACCGTGTTTGAAGTTAAAAAGTGGTGACGTGTTGCTAGCTACTATGACTGTTTCGATGAACTGAGTGAAAAAATGACCCTATATACATTCAGTCAGCAAATCCAAAGCTTCACCACACTGTTTAGGAAGCAGAACTTACCATACTCTATTTCTGGCCGAACACGAACTGACTTCCCGACACAACCTCAAGGATTCTCCCGGAAGAACCGGCGACTCCTGGAGGATCAGGACGACAGGCGTAATCGCCAATGCACTTCTGGCGAGTCCGCCGCGTCCCCTCAGGAAAGCGTCCGGTTCTGTAGGGAGAATCCTAGCACGTACACTACTTTTCTGCACTGCAAAGGAGAAGTCACTTACCTCACTCCAACTTCTGGACGAGCACCAACGGACTTACGAACACTACTTCAAGGATTCTCCCGGAAGAACCGGCGACTCCTGGAGGATCAGGACGACAGGCGTAATCGCCAAAGCACTTCTGGCGAGTCCGCCGCGTCCCCTCAGGAAAGCGTCCGGTTCTGTAGGGAGAATCCTAGCACGTACACTACTTTTCTGCACTGCAAAGGAGAAGTCACTTACCTCACTCCAACTTTTGGACGAACACAAACTGACTTCCCGACACAAAGTCAAGGATTCTCCCGGAAGAATCTTAGCACGTACACTACCTCTACCATTACTTTTAGATAAATTTTTATGACCTCGTTGCATTAGGCAATGGGATATCAGAAATAGAATCTGTATCTGCTGAAGTCGTTTCAGTGACCTCTGATTCAATCGTCTTACCTAAAACGTAATACTCCGTCTCTTCTTGTGACAAGCTATTGTATCGCTTGCGAATCACCAAATAGAAGATGACACCTACAAAAGCCCAACCGAATAACAGAATATACGATGGTGTGGAAAGAGCTGCCGGAGAATTTGGTACGAGCAATAATGCAAGAAATGCCCCGCTAAAGATCATACCGAGTAAAGCTAAGAACTTTTTCAAAGGAGCAATTTCACGTCCTACTTTTTCCTTCCCCCAAGCGAGTACTTTGTACGCCGCAAGACATGTAAAGAAATAAGCGACGGACACGCCGGTGGAAGACATATCGACAATCCACGTTAAAGCTTGTCGACCAAACCAAGGAGTGGGAAGTGTAATGAGTGCTACAAACCAAATTCCCCATACAGGTGTCTGAGTTTTTTTAGTCATCGTTCTGAAAAAGTTAGGCAAAGCACGAGCTCGCGCCATAGAAAAGAGTAAGCGGCTAGACGACATGAAAAATCCATTCAATCCGGTGAAAATCCCCATGACAATCGCGACTGCCATCACAGCCAGTCCGCCCATTCCTAATGCGGAAAGAACGACTTCGCCTGTCACCCATAAGTCCCCGTTTCCTACCGCCGAGAGAGAAGGGAATGTCCAGCCTGTCAATCCGATCATAATGGCGTAAATTAAGAAAGAAGTGAATAATGAAGCGACAATAAGCATCGTTGCTTTCCGCGGGGAGAAATTAAACTCTTCGGCAGCTTGTGGGACATTGTCAAAACCGACATAGGCCCAAGGAGCAATGGCGAGAACTACAAGTATAGACGTAATAATCGATTGATTTCCTTTAAAGAGCGGTTGCAAGTTTGCCAATGGTTGATCAGCCACACTAAATGTGAAAATCCCGAGTACTACAACGCCTGCAACTAGCAAGATGCTGAAATAAAATTGAATTTGTCCGGAAACACTCGTACCTGTCGTATTAATGACAGCAAATAATAAAATGAGTGCGCTGGCAATGAGAATTTCAGGTAAATAGACATCCCAACCTGCCACTGAGTATAAATAAAATCGCTTCATAAAACCGGGAGCTAGAAATTTAAGTAATAGTGTCAGTGCCGATGCATTTAAAGCGACAATGGATATATAACCGAGCGATAAAAACCAACCGCAAATAAATGCCCACACTTTTCCTGCTGCTATAAATGCATATGTAAAACCGCCGCCAGAAACCGGGAATTTCTTT
This sequence comes from Sporosarcina sp. PTS2304, assembly GCF_003351785.1. Taxonomy (GTDB): domain Bacteria; phylum Bacillota; class Bacilli; order Bacillales_A; family Planococcaceae; genus Sporosarcina. Next base: position 2,652,601 of record NZ_CP031230.1, on the reverse strand, counting down.
ATCATGACACCGTAGCTAGATGCGATGATCATCATGACGAGCGCACCGATTCCAAGCCCGATGACGGCGCCTAGTGGTCCAGACTGTCCGATCCAATCTCCTGGTAAAATGAAAGCTCCCCAGCCGACCGATGAACCGAGGGCAATCGCAAATACCCATGACGGTTTCAATGTTTTATTCAGTTTCCTTCGTGCATTCTCAGAACCTTGATCCATATGATCCAACCCCTAGTATGTAGTATAGCGAATATATGCCCTTTTTTCATATGTATAAAACATCTAAAAAGTCGAACGATATACATATCCGCTGTTATACTAAAATAAGCCTTAAATATTTAGTTTTATCTAATTAGTCTGTATAGTAGAATAAATGTTAAATGAAGCATGCTTATTGACAGTAACGCAACAATCTTTTACTATTTATAACACAAATACTTATAAGAATAGTGGGGTTTAGAAAATGAAGAAAATTTTATTGCCATTCATCGTCATTCTCGTAGCGGCTGTATTGGTTGCATGTGGTTCTAAAGATGATGGGAAAACAGATAGTTCTGCGAAACCAGCAGGGGACACGACAGATACAAATAACTTGTTTGAAGAAGTAGTAGAAAAAGGGGTATTGAATGTAGGAACTGAAGGAACGTATGCGCCTTTCTCTTTTCATGATGAATCGGGAAAGTTAACAGGATATGATGTGGAAGTTACTCAAGAAGTAGCTAAACGATTAGGTGTCGAAGCGAAATTTTTTGAAACACAATGGGATGCTATTTTTGCAGGTCTTGACGCTAAGCGTTTCGATATGATTGCCAATCAAGTAGGGATCAATGAAGAACGTCAAGTGAAGTACGAATTTTCTAAGCCTTATACACGTTCCAATTCTGTATTAGTAATCAGAGAAGAAGATGACATTGCGTTTGACGGCATGGAAGGGAAAAAAGCAGCACAAACGTTAACTAGTAACTACGGTGAAATTGCCAAGTTAAACGGTGCAGAAATTATTAAAATAGACGGTTTCAATCAAGGTGTGGACTTAGTAATTTCTAAACGTGCGGATGGAACGTATAACGATAAGCTTTCTGCATTGGATTACTTGAAACAAAAGCCCGATGCGCCGATTAAAATTGTGGAGGAACCAAACATCTCCGCGGAAAACCAATCAGAAAACGCATTTCTGTTCAGACAAGGCAATACGGAATTAGTAGACGAAGTAAATAAAGCATTGGATGCGATGCGTGAAGACGGGACATTGCAAAAGATTTCTGAAAAATGGTTTGGCGAAGATGTATCTTAATAGCATTACACTAAGTCCCGAACGGATACAAAAACTTCAGGAAATCGCATCAACATCCATCGGGCCATTGATCGAAGGAGCGATTAAATATACGATTCCTTTAGCAGTCATTGCGTTTATCATTGGATTGACTATCGCCATCTTTACAGCTTTGGCCAGAATCTCATCCAGCAAAATTTTACGTGGAATAGCGCGTGTGTATGTCTCCATCATTCGGGGAACACCGCTACTTGTTCAATTATTCATCATTTTTTACGGTCTACCGACAATAGGCATTGTCATTGATCCATTTCCAGCCGCAGTGATTGGATTTTCATTGAATGTTGGGGCATATGCTTCTGAAATCATTCGGGCTGCCATTTTATCCATACCGAAAGGACAGTGGGAAGCTGCGTACTCGATCGGGATGAATTACTCTCAAGCCTTGTGGAAAATTGTTTTACCGCAAGCAGCAAGAGTGTCCGTCCCTCCACTGTCAAACTCCTTTATCGGACTCGTCAAAGATACTTCTTTGGCGGCAACGATATTAGTGGCAGAAGCGTTTAGAAGGGCGCAAGAAATCGCTTCTTTCAATTATGAATTTTTATTCGTCTATATAATGGCTGCGATCGTCTACTGGGTGATTTGTTTCATTCTATCTATTATTCAAGGAAGAGTAGAAAGCCGCTTGGACCGTTCTGTAGGTAAAGGGGGAGTTTCATGATTACGATAGATGGACTGCAAAAGTCGTTTGGATCGCTAGAAGTTATTAAAAATGTAGACTTAGAAATTGAGCAAGGGAAAGTGGTCGTCATTATCGGTCCATCAGGATCTGGTAAGTCTACCTTATTACGATGCTTGAATGTGCTTGAAACACCTAATGCTGGCAAAATCACGATTGATGAGCAACAGCTGGATTTTAGCAAGCCGGTATCGAAAAAGTCGATTAGCGCATTCCGTCGGCTTACCGGCATGGTATTTCAAAGTTATAATTTATTTCCTCATCTCACCGCAACAGGAAATGTGACGGAAGGTTTGAAGACTGTTAAGCATGTAGCTAAAACAGACGCGCAGCATAAAGCTGAACAATTATTAGATAAAGTAGGTTTGACTGCTCATAAAGAAAAATATCCATATCAGCTATCAGGTGGGCAACAACAACGTGTAGCCATTGCACGTGCCTTGGCAATGGATCCTAAAGTGATGTTATTTGATGAACCGACTTCTGCATTGGATCCAGAGTTGGTCAATGAAGTGTTGCGTGTAATGAAAGATTTAGCGCATGAGGGTATGACGATGGCAGTCGTGACGCATGAAATGAAGTTTGCGCGTGAAGTGGCAGACGAAGTGATTTTCATAGACGATGGGGTCATTGTGGAAAGAGGAGCGCCTGCACAACTATTTACTAATCCGCAACATGAGCGGACGAAGAAGTTTTTAAGTCTATTGCAGTGAATACGAAAGATAGGAAAAATGGCTGTCCGGAAAGTCAGTATATCTGATTTTCTGTGATGGTCTTTTTCTTATGAAGTGCGTCATTTGGTAGGAGTTGTTTGAAACCATACATGTTTTTACGCAAACAGAATTACTATTTTCACTTTTAACAGTAGGAAAAATATCGATAACTGCTTATAATAATCAACTATAAAATAACGACGGGCAGAGGAAAACGAATGGTTTTTCTCTGCTGAATTCTGTATTTCGAAATGAAAGATATATGTTGATGTATAGAATAATCTAGATTCCCGTAAGAATTATAGTGGTGGGTGCCAACGATAGATTTCTAATGGGATTCTACCCTTATCGTCAAACTGAACACCTTCTGATGTGAGCCTTTGGCGTTGCGCATTGCCTTTTTCTTCGGCATTTTCGGGTGTGGAAATGCCTCCTTGTGCATTGATGATTCGGTGCCATGGCAAGTCGTATTTTTTACTCATAGAATGGAGAACCCGAACGACTTGTCTAGCACCGCGGGGATTGCCGGCTTCTGCTGCGACTTGTCCGTATGTCATGACATGACCAGGGGGGATCTGTTGAATAATTGCCACGACCCGTTCTGTGAATGATTGCATATAATCCATCCTCCTTTTTATAGCGTACCATACAATTTATTGCATGTCATGATTACGGGATGAATATGCTATCATTTATGTACAGATAGAAAGGAGAATGATTATGTACTCCCATACACTAGAGTATGCAAAAGTGCTTGATCAACACGATGAGTTAGCTTCCTACCGTGAAGAATTTTATTTGCCGTCAGGAAAAATTTATATGGATGGTAATTCGCTAGGATTGCTTTCGCAACGTGCGGAAAAAACATTGCTGGAATTACTGGATTCATGGAAAGTTCTTGGGATTGATGGATGGACAGAAGGTGCGCATCCGTGGTTTTATTTGGCAGAGCAACTGGGGGAACGGATGGCCCCATTAGTTGGTGGAAAGAAGACGGAAGTGATCGCGACTGGTTCAACAACGACGAATTTGCATCAACTCGTTGCAACGTTTTACCGGCCAAAAGGCGAACGAACTAAAATTTTAGCAGATGAGTTGAACTTCCCGTCTGATATTTATGCGTTACAAAGCCAGATTCGTTTACACGGGCTGGATCCAGAAGAACATTTGATCCGCGTCAAAAGCGATGATGGATTGACCCTTGACGAAACTCGTATAATAAAAGCTATGACTGATGAAGTGGCGTTGATTATTTTGCCGTCAGTACTATATCGCAGTGGCCAGGTGCTACAAATGAAAGCGCTATCGAAAGCAGCGAATGAGAGGGGAATTATTATTGGATTTGATTTATCGCATTCAGTTGGTGCGATTCCCCATCAATTACATGAATGGGGAGCAGACTTCGCATTTTGGTGTACATACAAACATCTAAATGGGGGACCTGGCTCTGTCGGTGGATTATTCATGAATGAACGTCATTTTGGCAAAGAAGCAGGACTGGCGGGCTGGTTCGGTTCTGACAAATCCAAGCAATTTGATATGGAGCATACGATGACAGCGGCAAGTGATGCAGGAGCCTATCAGATCGGAACACCGCATGTTTTAAATTTAGCACCTTTACTCGGTTCCCTTGAAATGTTCGAGGAGCTTGGAATGGAAAAGATTCGTGCGAAGTCATTGGAACTGACACAATTTATGTTGAACTGTATAAAAGCGGAACTAAGTGAGTATATGTTTTCAATTGGCAATCCAGTAGATTCCAGTCGCGGTGGTCATTTATTATTGCTACATGAAGAAGCCGCGCGAATATGTCAAGCATTAAAAGCAGAAGGAGTAATTCCTGATTTTCGTGCGCCTGACGGGATACGTTTAGCGCCAGTCGCATTATATAACTCGTTCGAGGACGTATGGCAAACCGTACAAATAATAAAGAAAATCATGAAAGAAGAGACATATAAAGACTATCCAAATGAACGGGGGATCGTAGCATGACAAATGAATGGATAGATATTACACAACCGCTGACGAAACAAATTGCCGAATGGCCTGGAGATACGCCATTTTCCTATGAAGTGACGGTGACAAAAGAGCAGTCGGGTTCAGTTAATATCGGCAAGCTAACGATGAGTACACATATCGGTACCCATACGGATGCACCGTTTCATTATGACAATGACGGGTTGCGGATTTTAGATTTACCCATTGATCTTTATATAGGGCGTGCTTGTGTGGTAGATGTGACTGGTGTGGCTTGTGTGTCTCGCAAACATTTAGAGCCTATAGACTTTGAAGGGGCGCAACGAATTTTACTTAAAACAGGTAGCCACCCGATACCACATAAATTTCCGGAAAAGTTCACTGTGATCGGTGAGGATGTAGGTCCTTTACTGAAAGAGCGAGGAGTTCGTCTGATCGGTGTAGATACGCCATCAGTTGATGCGGAAACGAGCAAGGAATTAGTGGCACATCATTCACTTTATCGTAATAACATCATCATTATAGAAAACTTAGTGTTAGAATCATTGAAGCCTGGACAGTATGAGCTCATTGCGTTACCTCTCGCCTTAGAAGAAGCGGATGGGAGCCCTGTGCGCGCGGTCGTTAGGAGATGGCAGTCATGACGGAAAAGGGGATTCACACAGATTTTCGAGAGTCGATGACGTATGGGGAATACTTGAATCTGGATGAAGTGTTGTCAAGTCAGAATCGTCTGTCAGGTCATCACGATGAAATGTTGTTCATCATTATTCATCAAGTAAGTGAATTATGGATGAAATTAATTTTGCATGAACTGGAAGCTGCGATCAAGTTAATTCAGCAAGAGGAATTGCCGGAAGCTTTTAAAATGCTCGCACGCGTATCAAAAATTCAGTCCCAAATTATTCAAGCGTGGGATGTATTGGCTACATTGACACCTGCCGAGTATATGGAATTTCGCGATAGTTTAGGCCGTGCTTCAGGTTTTCAATCCTATCAAAATCGTTTAATTGAGTTTGCACTTGGATACAAACAACCGCAGATTATTAAAATTTACGAAAAAGATCCCCCGTTATCAAATAGGTTGGAAAACGCCTACCATGCACCAAGTATTTACGATGTGGCGATTCAGGCACTTGCGCGTGTAGGATTTGCTATTGATCCTGCGTTACTTGAACGAGATTTTTCAATTACGTACAGAGGAAATCAGTCAGTGGCTGACGCATGGCTTACTGTCTATCGAGATGTCGACCGCTATTGGGATCTCTATCAATTGGCAGAAAAACTAGTAGATATCGAGGACAGCCATCAACAATGGAGATTCCGTCATATGAAAACCGTCGAGCGGATTATTGGATTCAAAACAGGCACAGGCGGTTCATCAGGGGTAAATTACTTGAAATCAGTGCTCGATCATAGGTTTTTTCCAGAACTATGGGATGTTCGAACTAAAATTTGACAAACTAGTAAACTAGCAATTATGATATAGTTCAAATAATCAGAAAAAGAGAGGTGTTTAAAATGGTGAAGAAAAAGCCGTTAGGTCACGTGTTGCTTGCATTCGCGTTACTGCTTCAACTCGCTGTGCTGCCATTGCAAACCGCTGCTGCAGAACCTGAAAAGTCTCCCACCTGGATTCCATCAATTAATTATTTAGCATTAGGAGATTCATTGGCAGCAGGAATTACGCCTTCCAACGAACTAGGCAAAGGATATGCGGATTTTTTAGCAGAAGAGTTAGCTGCACAAGAGTTATTGCAAACGAGTAACAAAGGTTTTTCTTATCCTGGCTATAAAACGGATGATGTACTGAAAGATTTAGAGGTGAACGTAACGAAGCCGGTTTTAGGTATAGGACATCAGGAACAAACCGCAACAATTCAACAGGCTATTAAAGAAGCGAACCTCATCACCTTATCCGTTGGAGCGAATGACGTACTATCGAAAGTGAAGTTTGACGAGAGCGGAAAACCTATATTTAAACCAGAGGAAATACAAGCTGCACTTACGAATGTAGGGATGAATATCCAAAAGACTTTAGTGCATATTTATCAACTGAACCCAAATGCACAAGTGTATGTAATGGGCTACTATAATCCATTCCCTTACTTAAGTGCAGAAATTCAACCGATACTAGGTCAGTTGGTGATCGGACTGAATGGCGCGATTACAAAAGGTCTGACAGGAACACCTGCCCATTTCATCCCGACTGCAGATTTGATCGCGAAAGATTTTACAGCCTACTTACCGAATCCTCAAAATATTCATCTAAGCCAAGCTGGATATAAAGTCGTGAAGAATGCGTTTAATGAGTCACTGATGAAAAACTATCCGTGGTTTAAAGAAAATGTACTGACAGTAGAACAAAAAGACGCCTCAACTGTCGTACTGAACTGGGAGCCTGTAATTGATACAGGAATGATTACAACATATCAAGTGTTCAATGGAGATCAAATGATCGGAGAAGTGATGGATCCTGTTTTAACATATGAAGTCACAGATCTTCAGCCGAACAAAGAATACAACTTTACGATTAAAGCAGTAAGTCAAAACGGCAAGATGAGTATTCATCATTTACACAAAGCATATACTGTAAATAGTGTACCAGTGGAACCGTCAGAACCAACAGAACCAACAGAACCAACAGAACCGACTATTATGTTTACAGACATTTCCAAACACTGGGCAAAAGAAGTAATCGAAATTGCGGCAATGAAAGGGATTGTAGGTGGATATGCGGATCACACATTCCGTCCAGATCAGTCACTAACACGAGCTCAAGCAACATCTATAATTGTTCGTGCGCTGGATTTAAAGCCGAAAAGCACGAAGGTGGCTTTTGATGATGTAGCATATTATGCTGAAAGCACAAAAGCAGACATTCAAGCAGCATATGAGTATGGATTGGTAAGTGGAGTGAATGGTCATTTCATGCCAAATAAACCAATTACTCGTGCGCAGTTAGCATTATTAGTAAGTCGTACGTATGCGGTTGCTACAGGCAAGCCATATACACCGACAGCACCTGCACCGTTCACTGACATTCAGAAATTTGCTAAAGACACGCAATGGGCAATTGCTGGATTATACGAACTGAACATCGCAACAGGTGATCAAGGTAAATTTATGCCAAATGCACCTACAACTAGAGCGCATGCAGCGAAGATGATTGTACATTCTATGCAGGCGATTGGACAATAAGTAATATAAAAAAAGGGCCATCCAGAAAGTCAGTACAGTCTGACTTTCTGTGAAGGCCTCTTTCTTATGAAAACAACCTCTCTTTCAAACGGTTTGTATTGATTGAGAAATGTATGAAATATCATTCCTAAGCAAATTTCTTCTTAGGGGCTTTCTTATCGACGACAGCTGCACCGACGATATCTCCCATTACATTGGAAGCAGTACCGGCCATTCCGATTAATGCATCCACACCAGCGATTAATGCCACAATTTCAAGCGGCAGACCGAACATTGTGAGAACCGCAGATAACGTGACGAGTCCAGCGGCAGGAACACCAGCGGTACCGATTGATAGTAATGTACCAATTGCAACGATTACTATAAGATCTACAGCTGATAGACTGAGATTCGTAATATTCGCTGCGAATACGAGGGAGATTCCCATGCGCAGCGCACCTCCATCAGAGTTAAACACAGCACCTAGCGGCAATGCGAAGTTTGCGGTGTTCTCAGAAACACCTGCCTTTTTCGCAGATTCAATAGCAATCGGTAATGTCGCAATACTACTGGAAGTGAAAAATGCCGCAGTGTAAGCGTCTTTCGTATTGCGGTAGAACGGCAAGACCGGATTGCCGAACAACTTTAGAAAACCGCTGTAAACAAATAACCAAAGAATGAGTACACCTAGATAAAATACTCCAACAAAAGATAGCAAGCCTACGAACGTTTCCCATCCCTGCTCCCCAAACGCTGTAGCACTGATCGCGAAAATACCAATAGGCGCATAAAGTAGTACTCCTGCTAAAATTTTATAGAACATCGTATTCAATGCATTAAAGAAACGATCAAGTAAGTCGCCCATTTCAACGAGCTTTTTGTCATTTGAAAACTTCATGGACGAAATCGCCATACCGATAATTACAGCAACAAACAATATCGCCATTAAATCACCAGTAGTAAAGGCTTCAAAAATATTCTTTGGGACGATTTGTAATAAAATTTCAGAAAAACCTGGAGCGTGCGGTGGCTCTACCGCTGCATCTGTAGGCAATGTCAAATGTCTACCTGGTTTTAGCCATAATGCTAATGAAAGTCCGATCAAAACGGCAGCGGCAGTTGTAGCTGCATAATACAAAATTAATTTACCACCCATTTTACCTAACTGTACGAGGTTCATTTGATTGACAGCTAGTACGACTGTTAAAAATATCACAGGAATAGCGATGAGGCTAAGCAAATTTAACAATAAAGTACCGAAAGGCTTAAGAAATCCTGTATATTCACTGAAAAATATACCTAATAAGGTACCAGCTATAAAGCCTATTGTGATTTTAACAACAAACGGTGTATTCTTATATTTATTCCACATAGAGCTCACTCCCCAATTGTTCTCCTTAATCGCGTCACAAATCCTACGTGATATAAGAATATTTCATTATTTCATCATAACATATACGTATAAGAACCGTTTAATTTTTAGCTCTATATTTCTTTACTTTGTAAATAAAAAAGCATAATATAATACTTATAGTTAATTATCCGAACTAATTATATAAGGAGTGAAGTTTGTGAAAGTCCAACCTCAGTTTTTTGCAGAATATGTACAACTATATCGTCCATTGTTAAATCGATTAAATACGCTTCTTGCACCATATAGTCTATTTCATTCACAATGGGGCATATTAAAGTTATTGAAGCAAGAAGGGGAAATGACTTCAGCCGACATTGCCATACGCAGGCAAGTGGAAAAGCCAAGTGTCACAAAAATAATTCAGCGGTTACTTGAAATGAATTTAGTTAGTATCCGACCTGGCACAGACCGTCGTGAAAAATGGATTGGACTGTCTGATCAAGGACATGAAACTGTAGATAAAATTATTTCGGAACTAGAAGAATTTTATCGTGAATTATTAGAAGACGTTGAGATTGAGGACATTGAAATAGCCATTCGAGTATTAGAGACAGCGAGGAAAAATCTGAATAAGTAGGAGAGTAATTGAATGGATAATAAAGCAATTTGGACTAAGGACTTTATTGTCACCTCTATTATTAATTTCTTTTTAATGTTAGTGATGTATTTATTAATCGTCACCATTGCCCCGTATTCTGTTAGAGAATATGGTGTATCGACGAGTGTAGCCGGACTAGTTTCAGGAATCTTCATCATTGGTACACTTATTGCACGACTAGCAGTAGGTGGACTGATCAGTAAAATCGGTAGTCGTAACATATTATTAGTCGGCCTGATTATAACTGTACTGGCTTCTGTATTTTATTTTGGAGCAGTGAATTTACCATTATTAATGGCAAATCGTTTCTTCCACGGGGTCGGGTTAGGTATCGCGTCTACTGCGACAGGAACTATGGTCGCACAAATGTTACCACCTTCACGCAGAGGGGAAGGCATAGGATATTTCAGTTTAAGTACAGTTCTTGCAACTGCCATCGGACCGTTTTTCGGTATTTTCTTAAGTCAGCATTTTCATTTTACTGTTTTGTTTTTCTTTTGCTTAGCTTTAAGTATTTGCTGTGCAGCTATGTTCTTCTTTGTAAAGAAAACACCCGTTGCTATGCCAAAGAAAGCTATAGAAGTTACAAAGGTGAAGTTTGGTGTGAGTAGTTTATTGGAGAAACGGTCATTACCCATTGGATTTATTACATTATTGGCAGCTATAGCCTACTCTGGTGTACTGTCGTTTATTTCGTTTTATGCAGAAGAAGTTAATTTAGTAAGTGCAGCTAGCTTTTTCTTTCTGGTCTACGCTATCGCAGTATTGGTTTCTAGACCCTATACGGGAAGATTGTTAGATATAAAAGGTAATAAGTTTGTCGTGTATCCTTCATTGCTGTTATTTGCAGTCGGCTTATTATTATTGAGTGGTGTACAGGCAGGGTGGATGTTGCTTCTTGCAGGGGGAATTTTAGGACTTGGCTTTGGTAACTTCCAATCATGCGCACAGGCGATCGCTCTACAAGGAGTAAAGCCAGAACGTTTAGGAGTCGCTACGTCTACATTTTTCATCTTTTTAGATTTTGGTTTTGGATTCGGTCCATACATTCTCGGTACGTTCATCCCTCTGATCGGCTACCGTGAGTTATATGTGATGTTAACTATTGTTGTCATCATCGCATTACTGCTGTTCATGCTATTTAGCCGCATGAATAAAAGTTCAGCGCCTGTAGAAGTATAATTTTTCTAATAGATAGATGAAAAAGTGAGATGTAGTTTGAGCTTTACTATGTAAAAATGCCTGAAGGAATGTCCTTTAGGCATTTTGCTGTTTCATTATATAGAAGTTAACCGGTTACGTCCGTTACGTTTTGAAGCGTATTGGGCGTCGTCTGCTCTTATGTAGATATGACTAGCTTTATCGCCAGACTGGAAATTTGTAATTCCCATACTGACTGTAATGGCAATACTAGCCCAAGGCGATTTCTCTAAGAACATACGGAGTTCTTCGGCCTTTTGTATATTATCTTCATGATTGGCGTCGTCATAGATCACAGCAAACTCTTCTCCACCTATTCGTGCGACAATGTTAGGTGCCTTGATCTTCTGCCCCAGCTTCTGCGCTAATTCTTTTAACACATCATCACCAATATGATGTCCGTATGTATCATTCACTTTTTTGAAATGGTCTATATCAAATAGTAGTAATGAAAAAGACTTCTTGGTCAAAAGCTCTGCACGATCTATTAAAGAGTCTAGACTTCTATGGAAAAAGCGCCGATTATATAGTCCCGTTAATTCATCACGTGTGGCCAATTCATGTAATTCGTCATTCAAATCAACGAGCTGTTGTTGTTTGCTCTCAACTTCTTGGAGTAAATGCAATAATTTATTATACGCTATATCGGTCTCTTTTTGGATTCGTTCGGCCTCTTTTTTAGACTGCAATAGCTGAGCTTCATATTCATCCCGTACTTTGATTTGCACAATAATTCCCATGTATTTCCCGTTACGTTCATTTACGTTCATGAGGATGGGTAATGGCTTCTTATCGACTTTTAAGTTTAAATACATTTCCCGGACTATTCCGTGAACAGCAATCGCAGGGACATAATAAGTTTGGAAGTATATTTTTGATGGAACTGTTAAGATATCATGCATATGTCGTGGCATCTCGCTTATTTGCAAAACATCTTTCATCGTTTGGTTCATCTCGATAAACTCCCAGTCACTTGTCAGGGCGAAGTATCCGCAAGGCAAATGATCTAAAATTTCATTCATTGTTTACGCCCCTTTCAAGATTCATGAGTATGTGTATGCTTAAATAAACCGTTTGATCTCTTTAATGGTCTCTTCAGGCTGGCTTATGTGTGGATTATGGCCTTTTGCCTGCATAATGACTAACTCACTGTTTGGAATTCGGTCATTTATATATTTGCCTACTTCTATGGGAACAATCGAATCCTCTATAGGTTGCATAATTAATGTCTTAACTGTTACGTTAGGTAAATCTGCACGAATATCCGATGTAAAGGTTACTTCAGCAAAATTACGAGCAATTCCAGGGTCATTCGTGTAGAGCATTGTCTCGAATTCTTCTGACAGATGCGGTCGATCTTCGTTTTTCATCGCAAGTGGGGCTAAATACTTTGCCCATTCTTTATAGTTCATCTCCATCATATCAAGCAACTCGTCAATATCTTCGCGTTCGAATCCACCATAATAGTCGGGTTCATTTAAGTAATGCGGAGAAGGGCCGATCATCATCAGTTTTTCGATTAATTCCGGTCGCTTAATAGATGCCAAAACTCCGATCATACCACTAACCGAGTGCCCTACATATAAAATATTTTGTAAGTCTAAAGCATCACAAATGTCTATTACGTCTTGAGCATAGCCGTGCAACGAGTTGTAGCGATCGGTTGAAAAAGCCATTTTATCACTTTGTCCAGAACCTACATAATCAAATAAGACTATTCGATAATCATCTTCAAAAGCAGGTACAACTTTCTTCCAAACCGATTGATCGCAGCCAAAACCATGTGCGAAAACAATTGTCTGCTTTCCCGATCCAATAATATGTACATTGTTACGTTTTATAATATCAGCCGTCATAGACTCAAGTCCCTTCTAACTAGCAAAAGTAAAATTACTTATATTGTAGCATAATTGTTTAGACAACTAGCAACTTATTGAAGCGTATAAAAAAACATCTGTGAGCTCGTGTCTCACAGATGTAAAATATTAGTTAGTATAGTTGTCAAAGTAACCTTGGATAAATACGATAGGTGTTCCTTTATCGCCGCTACCAGAAGTTAAATCGGATAGTGAACCAATCAAGTCTGTTAGCTTACGAGGTGTTGTGCCTTGTGAAGCCATGGATCCCATCAAATCAGTGTCCTTTTTCTCGATAAACTCGGAAATAGCTTTCTTTAACTCCTCTCCGCGTAAATCAGAGAAATCATTATCTGCCAAATACTTTAGCTTCACTTCGTTCGGAATACCATCCAGACCACTCGTATAGGCAGGGGATACTACTGGATCAGCCAGTTCCCAAATCTTTCCTACCGGGTCTTTGAATGCACCGTCTCCATACACCATAACTTCGATCTGTTTTCCTGTTGCCTTTTTCAACATTTCTTGAATATTGTCAACAACCGGCTGGCAACTGTGTGGGAACAGTTTAATACTATCTTCTTGCGCTTTATTTGCCCCTAGTAAACCAAATTGTTCGTTATAGCCGCTGCCGTCGATGGACTCTGCCAAAATATCGTCTAAGCTAAAAATTTTCTCAGCACCGTTAGCTTCTAGAATCCGCTTCGTTCTAAAACGTGTATGGATATCACAAGTCAAAACAGTTTTCGTATAATCTAAAATTGTTTTGGCGTTGTTTGAGAAAATAACTTCATGCTCCACGCCAAACTCATCCATTAAGGACTTGTAGTATTCAATATAATCTACGCCAGTAAATGGGTGTTTATTATCACCGAAGTGTTCACGGAACTCGACTTCAGTTAAAACGTCTGTCCAAGGATTCACTCCTTTTTCATCCAAACGGTCAAGTTCAACTAAATGATTACCTACCTCGTCAGAAGGATAGCTAAGCATTAAGATAATCTTCTTTGCACCTTTGGCAATTCCACGTAAACAGTTACCAAAACGGTTACGACTCAGGATAGGGAAGATTACGCCAATTGTATCATCACCGAACTTTGCCTTAATATCCTTAGCAATATCATCGATCGTCGCGTAATTTCCTTGTGCACGCGCCACAATCGATTCTGTTATAGATACTATATCTTTATCTTGAAATGAAATGTTTTCAACTCTAGAAGCGTCTAATACGCTATCTACTACGATTTGTTCAATATTATCGCCTTCATTGATGATTGGACAACGCAAACCTCTAACTACGGTACCTACTACTCTTCCCAAATCAATCGCTCCTTATTGAAACTCAATTTAGTCACTCTTCATTGTATTATAGCTCTTTTTTATGATATAAGTAAAATTAATATACTTAATAGCAGATATAAGGAGTGGTTATGTGTCGATAAATTTAGAGTGGTACAAAGTTTTTCAAACCGTCGTTCAAAATGAAAGTTTTTCGAAGGCAGCGAGACAATTATTCATGACGCAGCCAGCGATCAGTCAAATTATTTCGCAACTCGAGCGAGCATTGGATACACGCCTTTTTAATCGCACTTCCAAAGGTGTCACTTTGACGGATGAAGGGATGATGTTGTTTGAGTATGTGAATTCAGCACTGAATTTAATCGATGCTGGAAATGAAAAGTTACTAGAATTAAAAAGTTTATCTGCAGGCGAATTGAAAATTGGAGTGGGGGATACAATCTCTCGTTATTATTTATTGCCCTTTCTAGAAGCATTTCATACCAACTACCCCAGTATTCGTTTCAAAATTATTAACGGCACGACAATGGAACTTATCGCTTCATTGAAATCAGGGGAAGTAGATATTGCGATATGTAATTTTCCTGTAGAAGATCATTCATTGGAACAACGTGCGTGTTTTGACGTGCAAGATACTTTCGTTTATGGAGAACGATTCAAAAAACTATTTCTCCGTCCTGTCCCATTGCGAGAGCTGACGAGATTGCCACTTATTTTACTGGAGTCTAAATCCAACTCCAGGCAATATGTAGAAGACTTTTTATCGAAACAAGGTATTAAAATACATCCTGAGTTTGAACTAGGATCGCATGAATTATTATTGGAATTTGCGCATATTAATTTAGGTATAGCTTGCGTAGTAAAAGAGTTCTCAGCCGATTATTTAGATTCAGGAAAATTACATGAAGTAGAATTTCTAGACCCCATTCCAAAGCGCAGTATAGGCGTTTGTTATTTAAAAGGTGTTTCGTTATCACCAGCTGCCACTAAGTTTATCGGGATTTTGGAGAAAGTGTAGTGTAGGAGCATGAGGTCGCGTGCTTGTGGGAGCGCTCATAGAATGCATCGCACCGCTCATAGATTGAGTCATCGCGCTCATAGAATGCATCGCACCGCTCATAGTCATCAACACTCCACTCACAAAAAACCCAGACATTTCAAATGTCTGGGTTTCAGTCAATTACTCATATAGTTTCCGATCCCAAAAACGGTGTTCAGCAACAGCTTCTACCCATTGCTTTCCATCTCTCGAAACGGTGAAGTCCATTAAAATACCAGAACCTGCTTTAACATTTGATTGATCCATTAAGTGTTTCGCTGCGGGTGCGGAAGCAATTGGTTTGAAGTGCATGTATGCCTCGTTAACAAAATCTACTACGTCCATTTCAAATTTCTTTTGTTGTTTTGCTTGTCCTCCTACAACGTACAACGCATCGTACAATACAGAATGAATAGTTAAAAGGGTTTCATCGACATCAACAGTCGCGCCGTTTTTACCAGTTAGTGTACCAAAAGTTTCGCTAACGATATCGATAGACATACCAGCATCCAATGAAGCTTTTAAAAACGGTTCCAGTGCTGCATCATCAAAGTCATCTGCCAGCAAGACAGCTATTTTGCGGGTGTTTGGCAATTTAGCTTTATTTTCCTGACTGAGGGCTGGGGAAGACTTAGTGACACTGGATTGCTCCACATCGCTAGGGGCTTTTACTCCGACATTTTGTGCTATTTCTGTAACCATTTCTAGGTCTACATTCGCGAACATCGTAATAACTTGCTGTCGAACGTTCATGTCTTTTACTTTGCCGACTTCAAAACTGAAGGCATTGATAATATGTTGCTTTTCAGCAGAGGACATACTGTTCCAGAATAGACGTGCTTGTGAGAAATGGTCTTTAAATGAATCGCTGCGTGCCTGTATTTTACGGCCTTCCACTTTTTCCTGATAATGCACAAATCCGCCGTCCTCTTCTGTTGACGTATTTGGCTTGTTATTAGCTAGAGAATTTTTATGGTAACTCACTTGTCCGACGTTAATAGTCTGTCTGCCGTACCCGTCGCGCTGATTATTGTGGAATGGACATACCGGACGGTTGATCGGTAACTCATGGAAGTTCGGCCCGCCAAGTCTGATCAGTTGAGTGTCTGTGTAGGAAAACAGTCTCCCTTGTAGTAACGGGTCGTTTGAGAAGTCGATTCCTGGTACTACACTGCCTGGATGGAACGCTACTTGTTCTGTTTCTGCAAACACATTATCCACATTACGGTTCAGCGTCATTTTCCCTATAATTTTGACCGGTATATCTTCTTCTGGCCAAATCTTCGTAGGATCTAAAATATCAAAATCGAATGCAAATTCATCTTTTTCCTCAAGTAGCTGAACACCTAGCTCAAACTCTACGAAATCTCCATTTTCTATAGACTCCCATAAATCCCGTCGGTGGAAATCCGGGTCTTTTCCGTTAATCTTCTGAGCTTCATCCCAAACTAATGAATGAACACCTAGCTTTGGTTTCCAGTGGAACTTGACGAAATGGGCTTCTCCTTGGTCATTAATGAAGCGGTACGTATGAACACCGAAACCTTCCATCATTCGAAGGCTTCTTGGAATGGCTCGATCAGACATTTGCCACATGACCATATGCGCGGACTCTTGATTATTCGCGACAAAATCCCAAAATGTATCATGAGCAGATGCGGCTTGTGGCATTTCATTATGTGGCTCAGGTTTTACTGCGTGCACTAAATCCGGGAACTTTATAGCGTCTTGAATGAAAAATACCGGCATATTATTTCCTACTAAATCATAATTTCCTTCTTCTGTATAAAATTTTACCGCGAATCCGCGTACATCACGCACGGCTTCAGCGGATCCTTTACTTCCGGCAACTGTGGAAAAACGTGTAAAGACTGGGGTTTTTGAACCGGGCTCTTGTAAGAAGCCTGCTTTTGTATACTTTTTCATTGATTCATACAGCTCAAATTCTCCGTGTGCTGCATATCCACGCGCGTGAACGACTCTTTCCGGGATGCGTTCGTGGTCAAAATGTGTCATTTTCTCACGGAAATGAAAATCCTCCATAAGAGTGGGGCCGCGCGTACCAGCCTTCAATGAATGTTCGTCTTCTGATACCTTTAATCCTTGATTCGTTGTCATCGCATGCTCATGATCATTGACACGAAAAGTTTCGAGTTGTTTGTTTTTGCTGTCTCCATCTATTTTGCGATCATTCGTCATGTATAAATCCTCCAATCGTAGAATAGTAGTCTTTTCTTCTATTCCCGATTTCTTTACCGGTAAACGGCAGCTAGATTCTCCCAGATCGTATAATGGAGAATAATAGATAGATAAACATGAGAGTGGCAATGATAGAACCTACTTCAATTAATGGTAAACGTAAAAATATAGCGGTCTGTCCGGCGATGGCAGATCCGATAATGAGACCCACCATTAAAATACTGAATGCTAGGAGGACGATGCTCAATGAGAGACGGTTGGCTATTTTATCGAATCGGCGAAAAATAATATTTGATTCTTTCAAACCTACAGCCAATTCCACTTTTCCTCTTTCTATAGTTTTCACTGCTTTTTTTATATCATTCGGTAGCTCCACTAAAATTTCGGTGTTTTTTACGAGTGAATGCCAACTGTTTTCTAGAAAGTAGCGTGGGTCATATTGTTTAAAAAACACTTTTTTACTGTACGGTTCGACTGCTTTCATAATGCTGAATGAAGGATCCAATGAGCCTAAAACACTTTCCAGCGTAAGGATTACTTTTGATAATATCGCAATTTCATTTGGCAAACGTATGTGATGGCGGAATGCTATGGAGAAAATTTCCATGAATACATCGCCGAGCTTTAGATCTGTCAAGGAAGTTTCGTAGTATTTGCGCTGTATAATTTGCAGATCGCGGTACAGGGCATCGATATTCGTATGCTCACCTAAAATATCCATTGCAGAAAAGATATCTATGATTCTTCGGATATTTCCTTTTTGCAGAGCTACTAGAAGTGAGATGAAGTGATACGTCATTTCTTTACTCAACTGTCCAACCATTCCGAAGTCGATATAATATATAACGGGCCCGGGGGCGATGAAAATATTGCCGGGATGAGGATCACCATGGAAAAATCCATATTCCATCACTTGAGATAGCATTGAATCAGCAATTCTTTCTGCTAGTTGCTTACGGTCGTAGCCTTCCTTATCCAACTGCTGAATATTACTTACTTTTATTCCTGTCAGTAAATCTGTAGTCAGGACACTTCTTGTCGTATACTCGTCATACACATGGGGTACTTGAATGTCAGGCACTTTGACAAATTGTTGTGCGATTCGTTCTGCATTTCTAGCCTCTAACTGATAGTCAAGCTCTTCTCGCAATGAATGAGAAAACTCATGAATGAGATCACGTAAATGATAGGCTTTTGCCCATTCGGTATTCTTCTCTAAAAATCCAGCCAAATCGTGAAGAATAGCTAAATCCGTATTGACTTGACGTTCTATATTCGGTCGTTGTATTTTCACGGCCACTGACTCACCGCTGTTCAATGTAGCTTTATGTACTTGCCCAATTGAAGCGGAGGCAAGCGGTACTTCATCGAATTCTAGAAATAATTCCTCTATTTTTCCGCCTAATTGTGCTTCAATAATTTCTCGTACCACTTCAAATGAAAAGGACTCGACATGGTCTTGTAATTTTTCAAGCTCAGTCGCAATTTCTTCCGCCACTAAATCACGACGACCGCTGGCGATTTGTCCTAATTTAACGAATGTCGGTCCGAGTTGTTCTAAAGCGGTACGCAGTTTTTTGCCTACATGATATAAATTTACATCAGCCGCTTCATCAGCAGAAGAAAATTTTCGATCGGTCAACCCTAGACGGAATAACACATGACTAAATCCATTTTTCAAGAAAACATTAATAATTTCTTGTGAACGCTGTGCATTCTTCATTCGTCGTTTTAACAATAAGAACACCTCCGTATAACCCCTCTCTACAAAAGATACCATTAAGTGAAGAGTAGTAAACAATGAAAAGAACCCATTCCTCTATTGGAAGAGGAAATGGGGCTATATAATTAGAAGAACTTTTTTCGATCACGTTCTTCTTTTAATACTTCCACTGCTTCGCGGAAACGTAATGAGTGTACATTTTCTCGTTCCCTTAAAAACTTAAGTGAATCATTAATAAGTGGGTCATCTGAGATGTCGATAATCCATTGATACGTAGCGCGCGCTTTTTCCTCGGCCGCAATATCCTCATACAGATCGGCAATGGGGTCACCTTTTGCTTGGATATAAGTGGAGGTAAATGGAACACCACCTGCATTTTCATAAAATAGAGCGTGCCCGTGATTTACGTAATGGGCTCCTAATCCAGCTTCCTCCAATTGTTCAGGAGTAGCGTCTTTAGTTAACTTATAAATCATAGTAGCGAGCATTTCTAAATGGGAAAATTCTTCAGTTGCGATATCGTTTAATACACCGATTATTTTGTCAGGAACAGTGTATCGTTGATTCATATAACGCAAAGCTGCTGCCAGTTCACCGTCCGCGCCCCCATATTGCTCAGCTATATACTTTGCGAGACGAGGATTACACTCACTCACTTCCACTGGATATAGCAACTTCTTCTCGTAAACCCACATAATTGATCCCCCTAGTTAAATAGTGCGGTCATGTCATTACATTTGCCAAGGCCAAGGTGCTTGATTCCAACGCCAACCCGTTTCGAGTGCTTGTTCTGATGGAATCGAATGATAGGATATAGGTCCAAATCTCTTTTCATAAGCTTTTCTCGCTCTAGCTGCTTCTTTAATGGCGAGCCTCCATTGCTCCAAGCCCTCCATATCGTCGGGGTGAGTGTTTGTATAGAGTGTCAGTTCTACAACGACAAAATCAGCTTGCTGTAATTCTTTAAGCATTGCTCTTTGCTCAGTAGTCTGCATTAGGAAATCCCCTCGCTTTTCGAATAGCCATCGACCAACGCCGGCCAAAGACTTCCGCGTTGTAATGCTTCAGCAGCGGAGTATTGTGGAAGTCCTGGTGGCTGAACGGTCATAAATAGTTGGGGCGGTAATACAAAATTTTTTACCAGCTTAGGCGGACAAGGATCTAACGGCGATACATACGGTTTATAACTACCGCGAAACGTATAATTATCCAGCTCTCATCACTCCTCTATTTACTGTATGCAACGTGGGAAACGTCTATGAACGGATTCGTAACAGGTAAAATTTTACGGTTTATATAGAGAGTCAATAAAACTTCCAATATAAAATTAGTCAATTGTAATTATTTCGTTTCTAAATTCTAGCGTGTCAGGTACAATAAGGGGAGGAAAGAAGTATTGAGACAAGAAGATTCTGAAGAGTTGGAACCTTTAGTAGTACTCATAAAGTAAACTTATTCGTTCCGAAGAAGGCTTACATTAGGTTATACAACACACACCTTGAGAATGTAATTTTATTATAAATGGATTAGATAACATTCAAATGAAATGTGAGGATGAACAAATGGAAGATTACTCGATTTTTATCGGGAGGCAGCCTATTCTAGGAAGGACAGGCAACATATATGCATACGAGTTGTTATACCGAAACAGCGAGGATAATTTTTTTCCTGATATTAATCCAGAACAGGCGACGATCAGCTTAATTGTTAATACTTTTTTAACGATTGGTGTCGATCAAGTAACGAGTGGTGTTCCTTCGTTCATTAACTTTTCTGGGGAGCTATTGGCGCAGGACTTATACATGAGTTTAGATCCAGACCAAGTAGTAATTGAAATTCTTGAAGATGTAGTCATTACGCCTTCTTTGCTACGGCGTTTACAGCAAATTAAAGAAGCTGGTTTCAGGCTGGCATTAGATGACTTCACTTTACAGGATCAATACGTCAATCAATCACAGCTATTTGAAATTGTAGATATCATTAAAGTGGATTTTATGCATAATAGCCAAGAGGAAATGGCTCGTATCAAAACCTTTTTAAAAGATTATCCACATCTTCTTTTATTAGCAGAAAAAGTAGAAACAGAAGCTGAATATCAAATGGCGTTAAAAAGCGGCTATCATCTATTTCAAGGATACTTTTTTGCTAAGCCGGAAATAATTAAAAGTGCAGAGATACCCGTGAATACATTGGTTCACCTGCAAATTATTGATTATTTTCAAAAAGGAACACAGTCCATTTCCGAGCTAACGGATTTAATCATGCGAGATGTTTCTATTTCGTACAAATTATTACGTTTTATTAACTCATTGGCTTTTGACATACCTAGGAGAATCAGCTCTATTAAGCAGGCGATTGTGCTAATTGGTCTTAATGAAACGAAGCGTTGGCTGCAAGTTCTGATGTTACATGATTTAGGAAAAGACCTGCAAAATGGACGTGTAACTGCGTTGGTGGAACTATCGCTTAGACGGGCTAGAATTTTAGAGTTGTTGGCGAAATATAAGAGAAAACAAAATAAAGATGAGTATTTCTTGGCAGGAATGTTTTCGTTGATCGATGCTGTTATGGGAAGGACGTGGGAAGATGTGTTGCCGTTACTTTCTTTATCAGAAGGGATTATCGAAACATTAAGTGGGAAAGAAACAGAGATTACGCCGTACTTGCAACTGGTCGAAGCGATAGAACGTTTCGAGTGGAAGGAAGTAGAGCGTTTGTCAATTGAGTTAGGAATACCTAAAACAAAAGTAAGTGAAGTATATTTACAAGGTCTTCGCTGGTCGCAAGGAATTGAAGAAGGTTTTAATTAAATAACTGTGTCTATTGATTCTTCCTGTGCAGAGAAGAAAATGAGTGTACGTGTGAGGATTCTCCCTGCAGAACCGGACGCGTCCACTCCGGAAAGCGTATCGTCTGGAAGCGCAAGCCGCTAGACATTCCCCGTCAGCCTCACTCTATCCAATCTTCTACTTTCATCAACATATATGATTAAATACATTGAAAAAGGCATCTTCACTTGAAGATGCCTTTTTCAATGTGTATTATAAACAGTTATAATCTGTTTTCGAATAAGGAAAGGGCTTTCTTATTTAAGTGTAAGTACGTTACATTACTTCTGAAAATGGGTATGGAGAATAGTAAGAGAGTTATCAAACTAAACACTAGGAGTCGATATAGTTGTGAATAAAAAGTTTTGGAAAAACCCTGTGTTCTCCATTTCAGCATTGTTTATCTTTATACTTGTCGTATTAGGGGCTAGTAAGCCAGAGCCATTCGGTATAGTTTCCGAAAGATTATATCATTTTACGACTGATAATTTTGGCTGGTTTTACTTACTGGCAGTGTTTATCGTTATTATATTTTTAGTTGGATTAGCTATTAGTAAATACGGCGCCATTCGATTAGGTGGTGATACGGAACGTCCAGAATATCCGTTCTTTACATGGATTGGTATGCTATTTTCAGCCGGATTCGGTGTAGGACTCGTATTCTGGGGTGTAGCAGAACCGATGAGTCATTACTTTAAATCACCACTTGCTAGCGTAGAAGCGCAAACTGAAGAAGCGGCGCGTGTCGCGATGGGGTATTCATTCTTTCACTGGGGTATTTCACAATGGGCCATTTTCGGTATGGTTGGATTAGTCATTGGTTTCCTGCAGTTCCGAAAGAAGAAAGACGGCTTGATCTCTACCGCATTGGAACCGTTAATCGGTAGCAACCGCCATGTGAAAACGGGCATTGATTCCTTTGCTGTTGTAGCTACTGTCATGGGGATCGCAACTTCACTCGGTATGGGTGTGCTGCAGATGAGTGGAGGGATGGAGTATGTATTTAATATAAAAAGTACAACTACTGTCCAATTTATCATTATTGCGATTGTTTTTATTGCTTACATGACTTCTGCTGCTTCAGGATTAGGTAAAGGAATTGCATATCTTGGAAATTTCAATCTAGGTATGGCTATTGCATTATTACTATTTTTCTTTATCGTAGGTCCGAAAGTGTTTATTCTTGAAACCTTTACGTTAGCTATAGGGGATTATATTAATAACTTCTTTACGTACAGTTTGCGTTTGCAACCTTATCAGGGAGGTACGTGGGTCAAGGATTGGACGATATTCTACTGGGCTTGGACTATCGCCTGGTCACCATTTGTTGGGGCGTTTGTTGCACGGGTTTCGAAAGGCCGTACCATTCGCGAATTTATCATGGGTGTGATGGTCATTCCGCCGGCATTCTCTTGCATGTGGATCGCTACGCTTGGCGGAACAGCTTTATACAGCGACTTGCGAAACGGTACACAAATTGCTCAGGAAGTGGATAATGATGTAACATCTGCGATTTTCGCCACATTGCAACAATTGCCTTTGACTAATGTTGTTTCGTTTTTAGCCATCGTACTTATTTTCACATTTTTAATAACTTCTGCGGATTCAGCAACGTATATTTTAGCAAGTATGACGACTCGCGGAAGCTTATTCCCGCCGTTACTCGTTAAATTTGTGTGGGGCTTCTTGATGACTGCTATTGCGGCTGTACTTTTGTCAGCGAATGGCTTGGAAGCTTTACAGTCGGCATCTCTCGTATCCGCACTGCCGTTTACTTTATTCCTTCTGCTACTGATGTTTTCTTTAGCCAAACTATTGATGCGCGAACCGATTACAGTCAGACCTACTGACATTCGACAGTTCGAGCATGTCGAAGGAGAAGTAAAAAAGAGAAGAAAGCGCAAAGAAAGTGAAAAAGAGAGAAAAGAGCGCAGAGAGAAGGAAAGGGCAAGAAGAGCAAAGGAAAAAAGTGATAAGAAATATCAAGAACTTGAAAAGAAAAAGTATATGGAATATGAAAAAGAAAGAAATTCCGATGATGACTAAAACTACAAACCGGATCGTTGCGTTTAGCACGAGCCGGTTTTCTATATATCAGAAAGGAGATTGAATATGTCGATTGTGAAGGTAGAAGATATTTATTTTAAAAGAGGGAACAATCAAATTTTGCAGAGTGTAGACTGGGAAATAGTAGAGGGGCAGCAATGGGGATTGCTAGGATTAAATGGCTCGGGGAAAACATCGTTACTTTCAATCATTTCTACGTATGAAATTCCTTCTTCTGGTGAAGTGGAGGTTCTTGGGAAACGCTTTGGTCGTACGTACTTGCCAGATCTTCGGAAAAAGATTGGTTACGTCAGTACTTCGTTGGAAAAATTCTCAGACTTTTTCTGGAACGAGACAATCGAACGTGTGATTATTAGTGGGAAGTTTGCGAGCTTTGGTATTTATGAGAAGGTACTCGATGAAGATTGGGTGCGGGCAGACTTTTTAGTGAAAGAGTTTCGCCTGGAGCATGTCAAAAGAAAGAAATTTAATTTGCTATCTGAAGGGGAAAAGCGCCGAGTCCTAATTGCCAGAGCATTAATGGGTGAGCCGAAATTACTGATATTAGACGAGCCTTGTTCCGGTCTTGATATTTTAGCGAGAGAACAATTTCTAGAAGCACTAAAAATCGCTACAGAAAGTCATGTCCATATCGTATATGTTACACATCATATAGAGGAACTCGTTCCTGAAATCACCCATGTGTTATTGCTTAAAGATGGTCAAGTAGTAGCGGCCGGCCCAAAGCATGAAGTGATGACTAGTGAGTTACTGTCAGAAACCTATCAAGTTCCCGTAGCAATTGAATGGCGTGCTGACCGTCCATATTTATCTATAGAATAATGCAAGCTCTTCCGTTTACAACTTCTCATATAGGGAACATTGTATAGAAAGACGCGCACGGGAGGGGGACAAGCGACATGACGAAGAAACGTAAATGGACGAAGAAAAGAATTGCTTCGTATGTGTTGCTTCTATTTGCATTACTTTATGCAGGAATTATGCTTTGGCAAACGTATAAACCGTTACCACCGGGAATCTCTTATGCAGGTGATTTACATCAAGTGGATAATATTGAATTTCTGTATGATTTGACATATTCCCAAACGAAGTCCGACGAAAACTATACATCGGAACTGCGGATTTTTGATGAAGTATTTCAGATGATTGAGGATGCCAAGCAGTTTGTAGTATTGGATTTCTTCTTAATGGACGATTATTATGATGAAAAAGAAGACTTTATTCAACTTGCCGATCAATTGACGGCTGTCTTGGTGAAAAAAAAGAAAGAGCATCCCGACATGCCGATTGTGTACATAACAGATCCTGTCAATACAGGGTATGAATCCTATGAATCCGAATGGTTTAAAAATCTTGAAAATGCAGGCGTTCAAGTAGTATATACAGATTTAGAACCTTTACGCGATTCGATGCCTATCTATTCCGGAATTTACCGCATGTTATTGCAATGGTTTACATTTGATGGTAAAAACCATTTCTCAAACTTCTTAGCAAACGATGCGCCTGACGTAAAGTTCACATCTTATTTAGAGCTTTTAAATGTTAAAGCGAATCACCGGAAAACAATTGTAACAGATCAGGCTGCTTTAGTGACCTCTTCCAATCCACATGCTGCAAGTAGTCGTCATGGGAATGTAGCATTCAAAGTAAAAGGACAAGTACAAAATGATATATTGGAATCTGAAGAAGCGGTCTTGCAATACTCTTCAGGAGGAAAGCTACCTCGTGCAGAACTAGCAAAAGACGGTACTGGGCCATACAAAGTCCAATACGTCACTGAAAGTAAGGTGCTGGATACATTAGTAGCAGATATTGAAAGAACCGAAAAAGGCGACCGCATTCGGATGGGAATGTTCTACTTATCTGAACAAGAAGTCATTCAACCATTAGAAGATGCAGCCAATCGCGGCGTTGCAATAGAAATGGTGCTTGATCCAAATGAAAATTCATTTGGCAGTAAAAAATCCGGCTTACCTAATCGTCCTGTTGTTCAGGAAATCAGAGAAAATACGGATAATAAAATAGATGTACGCTGGTATAATACCGTGATCGGACAATTTCACACAAAGTTAGTGACGGTTCAAACAGCTGATCAGACTTACATTACAAATGGTTCATCCAATCTTACGGAACGGACATTACGGGATTATAATCTAGAAGCTAATTTACGGATAATTGCCCCGACTGACAGTGAACTAGTACAGGAGATTAATACTTATTTCGATAGGATATGGAATAACGAAGATGCCCTTTATACGTTAGATGTAGAGGAGTATCAAAACAATCTTACCTTTTTCCAGCGTGGTATTTATGCTTTGCAACGGTGGATTAAATTGACTACGTATTAAATAAAAAATAAAACCATCACAGAAAATCCGTAAAAGCGGATTTTCTGTGATGGTTCTTTCTAATGTAGTATCGCTTCTTATTATGTGAAGCGGGCGACTAATTCATGCATTTTTTCTGCTTCGTTATGCAGTTCGACTGAAGAATGCATAATCGATGTGACGGCTTCTTTTTGTTCATCAATCGACGCGTTTACTTGCTCAGTAGCGGCAGCGGATTCAGTAGCCACGCTGGCAATTTCATTGATCGCATGAACGACGCCTAATCGGTTTTCGTCCATCTCATGCATGTCCTGATCGAGTGAAGACAAATGATTAGTGATTTCATGTATAGAATGGGATAGCCTATTGAAGGCACTTTGTACTTCTTCAATCGCACCAAACTGTGTTTTTGACAATTCCAGTGTATGATCCATCTTCGTATCGGAAGTGGCAGTACCGGCTTCAATACGACCCAATAAATCACGCACTCGACCTGTCGCTTGGTGGGTATCTTCGGATAATTTGCGGACTTCTGCAGCGACGACCGCAAACCCTTTTCCGTGTTCACCTGCCCGTGCCGCCTCGATACTGGCATTAAGTGCGAGTAGGTTTGTTTGCTCAGAAATAGAAGTAATTGTTTGAATAACTTGCTGTATTTCTTGCATTTGATTCGTTAAGTCAGAGAAATTAGTTCGTAATTCTCCAATCACGACAGTAAACTTACTAGAATTTCCTGCGAGTTCATCGACTTTCACACTGCCGTGTTCTTGCAGTTGAGTAACTTCTTTCATCTCGTTAATAATCGTGTCGTATTGGGAAGTTGTACCCGAAATTAGCATGGAAAGGTGATCCACTTTACCGATAGCAACTTCTGCTTCTTCTGCCTGCCTCACTGCTCCATTAGATACTTCCGTAATCGCATGATGAATTTCATCAGCTGATGCAGTCGTTTGCTCTGTAATCGCACTAAGCATTTCTGACGAGACTCTCATCTGTGTAGAAGAGTCGCGGGTATTGCCGACCATTTCTTGCAAACTGGTTTTCATATTATTAACATTTGACGCTAACACACCTAATTCATCTTGCGAAATGATTGGAATCTCAGGACTAGATAATATTCCTTTTGAAATGTCTGATGTCGTGCTCATGATCCGTTTAATATAATTCATCATACGGCTGGAGAAGAACCAATACAAAATCACTCCAATAAGTGTCGCTAAAATAGTCATGCCGATCGTGTAGTACAACACTTTGTCTGCTCCTGCATTAAAGTCCATTTCATACGTACCTGCGGCGATAATCCAACCCCATTGCTCATCCATTTCGGCATAAGTTATTTTAGGTGCTTTCTGATCAGGATTATTCGGCGTGGGCCAGTCATAGCTTACAAAGCCGCCTCCAGATTTAGCGGCAGCTATTAATTCTCTGACAAAGTAGCGTCCGTCCTCTGTTTGAAAATCATATGCACTATCTCCTTCGATAGAGGGATGCACTTCCAGTAGACCATTTTTATCAAAAGCATAAAAATAAAAGTTTTCACCAAACTTTGCCGGATTATCAATAGATCGCGTGCTTTCTCCGGTCTTTGCCCCCAAAATTTGAACACGTGCGCGCTCCTGTGCTTCTTCAAGTGTAATATTCCCTTCGTGTACTTGGTGATCCAATTCTTGAATGACAGACAATAAGACGTGTGTGCCATTCTCAAGACCTAGTCGCCCCACTTGATCAAGCTCGTTTTTAGCCAATGTATAATTGACAACACCGACAGCAATAGTAGGTACTAAAATAACTATTAGTGCGAGGACTACTAATTTTGTTCGTACAGATTTCATATTATTTCAACCTCCAGCGCAACTTTTATACTATTATTTTATTATAATCTATAATGCTTACTAAATATACAAAAAATTCACATTTTGCAAATAATAATTAATATATAGTAGGTTGCTATTCGTTTAACATAAGCAAACAATGTGCAAGTTATAGAAAGGCTATTGTACAGTGTATGGATAGGAGGGGTGTCCAGATGAAAATTATATTGTTTGGAGCAACTGGAAGAACAGGTAGTGAGATATTAAAAAAGGCGTTGGAAGACGGACACGAAGTGAGAGCGTTAGTACGCTCGCCTGAAAAGTGTGAGCCACATAAAAATCTAGTGATTATACAAGGTGATGTAAGGAAGGTTGAAGATGTCAAACGTGTAATAGTAGGAGCAGACGCTGTAGTAAGCGCTCTTGGGACGGATAAGACGACGACACTTACTGATGCCTTGCCGGTAATTATAGATACTATGGAAGAGTGCGGAATCAAAAGAATAGTGACGATCGGAACGGCGGGTATTTTACAAAGTCGCAGTGAACCTTCACTCTTGCGCTATCAATCAAATGAGTCTAATCGTAAACTAACGTTTGCCGCAGAAGAACACCATAAAGTATTTGAACTTTTGCGTACTTCTTCACTGGATTGGACGATTATTTGTCCTACATATTTACCCGAAGGAGAAGCCGTGGGAAACTATCGCGTAGAACGAGATTATTTGCCGTTTGAAGGGAAACAGATTTCTACAAAAGACACGGCAGCATATGCATACGAAGAATTGACAGCGAAAAAGCATATCGGATATCGAATCGGTATTTCCTATTAAATCCAATTGAGTATATCCTTCTCTAATTAACTGAACCGTTAGTACTTAAATGAGTTAAAAGATTCATAACATTTCCTATTTGCTATGGTATAATAGGTTAATTGAATCATAGGGAATCGGAGAAGGGACTTGGAAATGTGATGAGATGGTCTTTAAAAAAATTAATTCAGTTAGTAGCGATCCTAGCGATCCTGTTAACTTTTTTAACGAGTGCGACTGTAGGCTATCGTGTTAATAAAAATACATTAATCGAGTCAACTTTAGATACGAATAAAGCGTATGCTGAGAAATTAGCCTCCACGACCAATACCTATTTAACTGAAACGCTTCAAACATTAGAAACAAACGCGATAGATGTAGTGCCCTTATTAGATAAGGAAGACGCACAATCTGAACTGCTTAGAATAGTAGAACGAGTCAGAATGCAAACGAGTACATTTAACTCGGTTTCCATCGTATCAGCTGAAGGTGTAGTGCAAGCTGTTTCGCCTCCAAGTTTAAAATTAATTGGAGAGAAGTTGACATCTATTGGAGCCCGACAAGCGCTCAAAGAAAAAAGACCATTAATTTCACAGCCGTATGTGGGGATTACGGGTGAATTGATCGTGTATATTAGCGTGCCGCTGTTAACTGACGATGGTACGTACCGAGGATTTCTTGGTGGTGCGATCTATCTGAATAAACCGAACATACTGGAGAAAATATTAGGAGACCACTTCTATGAGAATGGATCGTATGTCTACGTTGTAGATAAAGAAGGTTCCCTCATTTATCATCAATTAGAAAATCGACTGAAAGACGACGTTTCCAGCAACGAAGTAGTGCAAAAAGTGATCACTGGAATCAGTGGTTCACAACCACTCGTCAATACGAAAGGTGTACGAATGCTTGCGGGCTATTCCTATGTTCCGATTGCAAATTGGGGAGTCATATCGCAAAGAGAAGAAAGTTTAGCGGTTTCGCCAGCTAGTGATATGGTGTTTGAAATGATATGGAGATCTTTGCCTCTCCTCTTTTTGGCGTTTGTCATCGTCTGGTATGTTTCGAGAAAGATTGCATTGCCGCTACAAAAATTAGCGTACTATACAGAGTCCAGCGCACAAGCAGATCAGAAAGAAAAAATGGAAGCTATTTCTGACTGGTATTATGAAGCGAGACAATTAAAGGGTGCGATGCTTCATAGTATTGATTATTTCAAAAACGAAATGAACTACTTTATTCACGAGTCTACGACAGATCCGTTAACGAAATTAACTAACCGGCGGACAATGGACGGATTCATCAAAGAATGGATAGAACATGATACACCTTTTGCTTTAATCATATTTGATATTGATAAATTCAAGCGAGTGAACGATCGATACGGTCATGCGGTAGGCGATGAAGTATTAATTTATCTTGCGGAAGCAATGCAGAAGGCTGCTAGAAAAGGAGACATCTGTTGTCGTTACGGTGGAGAAGAGTTTATAATTTTACTTCCGAAGGCTGACAAAGTGACAGCTTATCTAGTGGCAGAGCGTTTGCGTGAGAAATTGGAAAGTACAATCAGTCCTTGTGGAGAAGTCGTAACGATTTCTTCAGGTGTAGCTGCCTACCCGTTACATGCGGAACATCCTGCTCGCCTAATTGAGCTTGCGGATCAATGTTTGTATGAGGCAAAACGCACGGGACGTAATAAAACTATCGTTGTTTCTGATGAACCTCGGCATGAGTAAAACATGTCGAGGTTTTCTCGATTTGCAAAACATGATTCGTAAAAGAGGAGAGAGTAAATGGACGAGCGAGCGATGGATAAAAATTTACATATTAAAACAGCAGGTGTACGAGAATGGGTTCACCAATTGGCGCATTATAATCGCTATGAAGCGACACCATATGATGGGATGGATTATTTATTTGACCAGCATGCTGTTCTAAAAAGTGGTAGCTTCATCGACTTTGGCTGCGGGAAAGGAAGAGTGCCGTTTTATGTCCACTCTCTTTTTTCAGTAGATACAATCGGGATTGAAATGAGTAGTGTGCTTTTTCAAGACGCGATGAATAATTTACTGGACTATCGTCAAGCATTTCCGAAGAAAAAAGGAATGATTTCATTTGAATGTATGTTAGCCGAACGTTTTGTGATCCCTTCAGATGCCGCTACTTTTTACTTTTTCAATCCGTTTTCAGTAGAGGTATTCCGCTCTGTCATCCGTAACATAGTGTCATCTCTAGAATCTTCACCACGTGATGCAGAAGTTATTTTGTATTATCCAACAACTGCATACAAGTTATTTCTGCAAAGTCATCCATTATTTGAAAAGATAGCGGAAATTCCAATTACCCATTTGCAAATACATGACAACAACGAATTATTTCTAGTCTATGCGTACAAACAGCCTTGAGACGTAGAAGCAAAGCTGTTTGTTGAATGATTTCAAGCCCGTTGATTATTTAAAAAAGAGATTGCATTTTGAAACAAGGTGCTTTTGACAAGTAATTGTAGAGGTGGTGGATTGTTCAGGATTCTCCTTACAGAACCTGAGGATGCGAGGTTCACCACACCCCCTCAGGATAAGCGTATTGTCTAGAAGCGCAAGCCGCAAGACACTCCATTCACTCCATTCAATCTTCTACTTTCATGAACGAACACAGAGTAACAGACAAGACCACGTAGTTTTCACCACCTACAAAGAGCTATCAAGCCGTGCGCTTGCTGAAACGCTGACCGATCCAAAAGATTAATTCCATAAGCAATGCCGCAAGAATCCCAACTAATAATCCGCTAGAAAGTAGGGGCTGCAATAGTTCAGGCAATGAAGCAAAAACTTCAGCAGGCAGCGTCATAATAGAGAGACCGAGTAGAGCAGGCAATGCCACGCGGTATATAGTCTTCGGTTCGAAAGTCAATCCTTCCACGTTCCGCAATGCTGATCGGAATAGTTGTAAATATGCAACAAATAGAACAGTGTTCCCTACGCTTTGGGGAATGGTAGAGAAGAACGCGCTTAAAGGAGGCACAAGTCCAAGGATAATGAATAGAACAGAACCGATAAAAAAAGGAGTCCGTTCTTTAATGCCGCTAGACTGTAAAAATCCAATCGAAGAAGCGTAAGGGGCATAAGGGACGACGCCAATTGCGCCCGCTCCTATATTTAATCCGCCTGTAATAAGAAACGATGTTTTATATTGCTTTTTCGTCGTTTCTTTTTCAAAAATATCTTCCGCACCTTTTAAAGTAGCGATAGTATTTGTCGTATTAAGTAATCCTGTAATTACAACCGTCACCACAATTCCAATTTCTAATGTTGGTTCTCCCCAAGGAAACCACTGGATAAAGGGCGTGGTCTTAATAGTCTCTGTCGTTTCTTGTGGGAATAGCAAGACGGCACTGATCCAGCCTATTGTCATCCCGACAAGCAAATTCAGGCTACTTAAAATACCTTTTCCTTTCACGTGCACTAGTATAGTCAAGGCTGCCAAAGCGAATGAAAACAATGTAGTAGATAAATTTATGTATTCTCCGTCATTCAGCCCAATCATTCCTTTTAAGAAAATCGTAATTAATTGATTTGCCAATAATAAAAGGAAGACGAACATAACAGCAGGGGTAAACCATTTCTTTAACACTTCACCCATCCCAAGCATACCTAAAACAGCTACAATTACCCCTGAAATCATAGCACCGACCGCAATGCTCCCACCAACTGCCGTTAAACTTAAGCCCATTGCACTTGCTGTACCTGCTAAACTAAGTACAACTCCCCACCATAAGCCCGACTGTCCTTCCATTAAAGCGAGGCGGTGTCCAACTGTACCTTGCAGTAAACAGGCGATTCCAGTGTAGATAAAGGAGCGCTGGACAGCAGAGACAATTTCTATTTGCTCTAATTCAAAAGCTGTCCCGACTGATATTGGAATAACTACCGTATTTGCAAACATAAAGAAGAGCCACTGAAATCCTGCTAAAGCGGTTACAGAATAACGCATTTGATTTGTTGCCATCCACATCTCTCCTTGTAATAACCCTATAATACTTCTTTATAAGTAAAGAGTTAGAATATAGTGAAGACTATAGCATAATAGAATCATGATTTGTAATGTTTCTTTTGTATGAATGACGATTTATTAATAATGTGCACAAGAAAAAGGCTAGGAAATGGTAATTTCCTTAGCCTTTTTAATTGTATTACTACAAGCTAGCGTCACTCCATCGAATTGCCATAGTCAAAATCGTTGTTAAATAAACGAATGAGAGAATTATACATAATATAGTTAATCAACAGGTTTGGTATTACTAAATATGTTTTAAACGTTGTATGATTTCATGACTTGGCAACGGCCGTGCATAGAGGAATCCCTGCGCTTCATCACATTCAAGAGTTCTCAGTAACTCTGCCTGTTCTTCAGTTTCTACTCCTTCAGCGATCACTCGTAAATGTAAATTCTTACCTAAGTCGATGATCGCTTTTACGATGACCGAACTCGTGCATAACTCTCTTATGAACGACTGATCAATCTTCAAATGAGTAATAGGAAACTTACTCAGATGACTTAAAGAAGAGTATCCTGTACCGAAATCATCAATACTTGTGCTAATTCCCAATTCCCGTATCTCTTGTAAAATACGTTGGCAATAATCTACATCAGAGGTCATGCTTTCTGTAATTTCTATGTTTAAGTAGTGAGGCTGTAACCCCGTTTTCCGTAGCGTTTCTTTAATATCTGAAATGAAAGTCTGACTATTAAATTGGCGCAATGACACATTGACACTCATTTGGATCGGTGGATACCCAAGATCTTGCCATTCTTTCGCTTGTTTGCAGGCCGTCTCCAATACCCATAATCCAATTGGAAGAATCAGCCCCGTCTCCTCTGCTATCGGAATAAATTTTCCAGGAGAAATCATGCCACGGGATGAGTGATTCCAGCGCAAAAGAGCTTCTACACCATTCATCTTTCCTGTTTTAAAATCTAATTGGGGCTGATAATGAAGAACCAATTCATTCCTCTTCAGTACTTGTCGAAGTTCCATCTCTATCAAAGTACGTTCCATTAATTCATTGTACAGTTCTTCAGTGAAAAATTGATACGTACTTTTCCCGGATTGCTTAGCCAAATACATAGCAGAGTCTGCATTGCGTATGAGAGAGTCATACGTCGATCCATCTTCAGGAAACATACTAATGCCAATGCTAGGCGCAATGAAGATTTCTAAGTTATTGATTAAAAATGACTTAGATACTTCTTCTACAATTCGCTGTGCGACGAGCTGCACACCTTTTTTATCAGTAGACGTACAGAATATGATAAATTCATCCCCGCTCAGTCGTGCGACTAAATCACTTTGTCTAACGAGTAACTTCAATCGCTCTCCGACAGACTTTAATAATTGATCTCCAATATAATGTCCCATCGAATCGTTAATGTTTTTGAAACGATCTAGGTCAATATAAAGTAATGCAAAAGGTTCTTTAGTTTTAACTCTTCTGTCAATTGTGTATTCAATGGTTTGCTTAAGTAACCGCCTATTCGGAAGTCCTGTAAGATGATCATGAAAAGCCATATGTTCTACAAGTTGTTCTGCCTTTTTACGATCTGAAATATCAATGGCTGTTCCGACAACTTCCACGACACGTCCTTCTTCGAAAATTGGTGAAAGATAGACTAAAAATGTATACGACATATACTCCACTTCGAACTGTGAGCTGCGTCCTAGCAGTCCTTCCACTAGCTGCCGCTTGAAACTGGTAAGATTAGAATTTCTACTAAGCGCCATTTGTTTAATGGTTTCTATTGTCATGCCGAGCTTTTCTGTTATTTTTCCTTCAAGCATAGTAACATTGATTTGATTGTTTTCGTCAAGAGAGTATTTAAAGATCGCATTTTGCAGATTTTTTACTGTCGTTTTAAAATCATTTTTCAATGCTTTTTCTAATGATTCTTTAGCCGCTTCATGGGAGGTAATGTCTTGTCTAATGGAAATATATTGGAAGGGTTTTCCGTCCAATCCAATGAATGGAACGATGGTAGTGTTAACCCAATAATACTCACCTGTTTTAGACAAGTTACGAATATTTCCACGCCAAACCTTTCCAGACTGAATCGTTTCCCACATTTCTTTAAAAAAACTTTTTGGATGAGTGCCCGAGTTAACTACACGATGGGTTTTTCCTACTAGCTCTGCCCGCGAATACTTGGATAGTTTGCAAAAGTGGTCGTTGACATACGTGATAACTCCTTGTGCATTACAAATCGCAACTACGGCAGCTTCATCCAACGCATACTTGAAATTATGTAGATCATTTCTTGTTTTTGCATACTCATGTGAAACACGTTTGGATCCTGAAATATCAATATCTAATGATAAGTAGTGCGTGAGTTGTTCGTTCGAATCGTAAATAGGAACAATTGTAGAATCCACCCAATACTTTTGCTTCTCTTTAGAATAGATGCGTATAGACTCCTGATACACTTTATTGTAAGAGAAATGTACTTCTAATATTTGAAGCAAATCTTTAGTACGGCGCCGTGTAGTTAACATTTCCCACGTGTTCCCGAGCAGCTCTTCTTCGGCATAGCCAGTCAGTTCACAAAAGTTCTGATTAACATACGTCATGCGACCGCTCAAATCGATCAAAGATACACAAAAGGTTTCTTGGAATAGTGCGGATAGCGATGGATTGAATACGGATGTTTTTAATGGCATTTAAAGTTACTTCCTCTCTTAAGACATCTATAGAGCATGTATAAGGTGTATATGATTGTGTAAACAGTAAATAAGAAATGAGTATGATATTTTAGTATAGTAGAAAAATAACAAAGGATAGTAGTTTTGGCTAATTATATCATATAAATAGAGAGTTTTGTACTAGTCTTATTGAAAAAATACAAGTGTTATATAAAAGAAGGCATATAAAAAGGCGGAAGCATGTTTGCTTCCGCTACTGTTATCTTTTCGGTTCATACTGTAACTGTCGGAATAGCTGCTTACGTTCTGCGTCAGTCAAATCTCTCCATTCGCCAATAGGTAAATCTCCCAGCTCAAGAGTTAAAATACGAACGCGTTGGAGCCTGTTGATGTGATAGCCTAAAGCTGCACACATTCGACGGATTTGCCGATTTAAGCCTTGTTTTAAAATAATGGAAAATGTTCGTGGACTGATTTTTTTTACGGTGCACGGTTTCGTCACTGTATCTAGAATCTTCACACCACTTGCCATTTGTTTGATAAAGGATTCGGTGATCGGACTGTCTACGGTAACAATATATTCCTTTTCATGACCGTTTTCTTCTCGTAAAATTTCATTGACGATATCTCCATCGTTCGTTAATAAAAGCAAGCCATCTGAGTCTTTGTCCAATCTTCCTATATGAAAAATACGTAAAGGGTGATTGATGAAATCGACTACGTTGCCTTTAATGTGGCGTTCCGTAGTACTTGTAATGCCGACGGGTTTATTCAGCATAATATAGACTAGTTCATCCTCTTGTTGAACAAGCTTTCCGTCAACTTCCACTTGATCACCAGTTTCGACTTTGCTGCCGAGCTCTGCCAATTGTCCGTTAATTTTGACCCGGCCATCAGCAATCCACTGATCGGCTCCTCGTCTAGATACAATTCCAGCGCCGCTTAAAAATTTGTTAATTCGCATAGTACTTCTCCTTCCGCACTCGTTATAATAAATCGATTATAACATTTTTACTCAAGCCTGTTGATTGTTCAAAGAAAGGAATTAGTTTATGGAAATGAGATAGTTTTAATGAGTAGTTGTGGAGGAAGTGTACGTGATAGGATTCTCCCTGCAGAAAGCGTATCGTCCGGAAGCGCAAGCCGCATGACACACTAAGTCAGCCTCATTCTATCCACTCCCCATAGTCAAACTTGCTTTCGACTAAATGAATAATAGAATTAATCAACAGGCTTGATTTTTATAATAATAAAATGTTGACATTAAAGATTCTGCATATTAAGATAAATGTAATAACGAGACGGACAGAAGATTTCGGTAGCGAAATCGTCCACGATAGACGAGTAGAGTCAGCTGAGAAGAGAATAGTGAAAAGATCAGAATAAGAAGAGTAGCGATCGTGCGTGCTTTTTAGAGAGTCAGTGAATGGTGAGAACTGATACACGGCAGTCGTGAATGGACTTATGGCAGCTGTTTCGATGAAAACAGACGTTAGCCTGCGTTAAAGGCAGTGTGAAAACACATAAAGTGGAAGTGCTTCGGCGTTTCAATTTGAGGTGGCAACGCGGTTACTAATCGTCCTCTGCAACAGGCTAAATATGTCTGTCTGCAGAGGGCTTTTTATATTTGAAGTAAAGAACATAGAAGATGAGAGAAAAGAGGAGAATGAATATGATGGCAGAAAAGAAGAATTTACGCGTAACGACTAGAAAGATTGATGGAGATTCTCTAACACCGATCTTGATTTTTAGAAGGCTGAAAGGGAATCACAAATTCTTACTAGAAAGTTCTTCTCAGGCAGGCGGATCTGGACGGTATTCATTCATTGGGCTGAATCCTCAAAAAGCCTACCGCGGGCGGGATGGCGTTGTCGAAGAATTGGTCTACTCCACAGGAAAAACGTATACGCATGAAGGTGATTTATATACGTTGCTTAAACGGTTGATGCCACGTATTACAGAAGATGCAGGATTCCCCTTTACAGGCGGGGCAGTCGGTTATGTAGGATATGGAGCTGCGCGTAACGGTGAAAAACGTACAGCTGATGACTTACATATTCCAGACGTGTACTTTAATATTTACGACACGATCGTCATCTATGACCATCAACTGCATGAAGTCACGCTACTGCATACGGAGATCAATCCTGTATACGAGGCACCGGATCTAGATGCAATTGAAGAAATGATTGTGAATGGCTCGGTAGATAAGGAAGATGACGTGTCACTATCAGATTATCGTTGTGCCATTTCAAAAGAGGAATTTGAACGTCGTGTACAAATTGTGATTGATGCGATCCGAGAAGGTCAGGCTGAACAAGTTGTGCTGTCCCGCCGTTTTGAAGCGGATATTACAGGTGATCCGTTCGCGCTTTACCGTGCATTACGTCGACGCAATCCGTCACCGTATATGTATTATATGGAGTTTGAAGATCATACCGTAATCGGTACATCACCGGAGAGTTTGGTTCGTGTGACGGGTGAAAAAGTATTGACAAACCCGATCGCAGGCACACGCCGAAGAGGACGGGACGAAGCAGAAGATCAAGCGCTTGAAAAGGAATTACGCAATGATCCAAAAGAATTATCGGAGCATGATATGTTAGTAGAAGTGAGCAAAAAGGAACTTCAACAAATTTGCCGTCCCGAAACGATTGAAATAGCTAATTACTTAGACACAGTACGCTATGAGCACGTCATGCATTTAGTATCTGAAGTAGAAGGGAATTTAGCACCTGGACTCCATGCGCTAGACGCTTTAAAAGCGACATTGCCGGCAGGGACAGTGACAGGCTCGCCTAAACCAGCGGCTATGACAATTATTGATGAACTAGAAGATCAACATCGTGGAATTTACGGCGGCGCAATCGGCTACATCGGCTTGAACGGTAATATCGACTTTGCCCTTACTATCCGTACGATGTTAGTAAAAGACGGCAAAGCATACGTACAGGCGGGAGCAGGTATTGTGGAAGCTTCTGTCCCTTCATTGGAATATAAAGAAACATCAAATAAAGCACGGTCATTACTTGAAGCAACAGAACCGATGAAATGATCAGCCGTGTTAGTAGACGAGAAGAGGAGAGATGAGGATGGAAAATTACATTTCTATAGTCGAGAAGAACGGTCACCTCATGTACGAGGAAATGAAAGTCGTAGCAGAACTGCTATTTAATGAAGAAACAAATGAACAACAAATCATACAATTTCTAACCGCTTTATCAAAAAAAGGAGAAACCTCCCATGAAGTTGCCGCTCTGGCAGCGGTTATGAAGTCTTACGCAATGGATTTAACACCGACGACTGCACGCTACTTGGACAACTGCGGGACGGGCGGAGACGGAGTAAATACATTCAATATTAGTACGACTGCTGCATTTGTTTTAGCGGGAGCTGGTGTGCAAGTAGCGAAGCACGGGAACCGAAAAATTTCGAGCGCAGCAGGAAGTCAGGACGTTTTAGACGCGCTCGGTATTCATTCAGGCTATCAGACGGCGGATATGAAAAATTTGCTTGAACAGGAAGGGATCGCGTTTTTATTCGCTCCAGCAATTCATCCGAAAATGAAGCGCATTGGAGCCATTCGAAATAAAATCGGCAAGCCGACGATTTTTAACTTAGTCGGACCGTTAACTAATCCGGTGGCTCTTGCGACACAATTTACTGGTATTAATCGTCCTGACTTCATCATGGAGTATGCTTCTGTACTTCGGATGCTCGGACGTGAACGAGCGATTGTAGTAAGTGGGGCAGGTGGCATGGACGAAGCATCACTTGCAGGGCAAAATGAGTTTGTTCTCTTGGATCATGGCGATTTAATCCCATTTTCTTTAACGGCAGATGATGTGGGCTTAGAGTATGCGCCGCTGTCAGCAATTAAAGGCGGAGACGCGGTGGAGAATGCCGCAACGACAAGAGCCATCCTGAATGGAGAGCGAGGACCGAAATTTGATACGGTCGTGTTGAATGCAGGAATTGGTTTATTTGCCAATGGTCAAGTAGCTACAATTCAAGAAGGTGTAAAACGTGCTACAGAAAGCATCTTATCAGGAAAAGCGTTAGAAAAACTAGAATCTGTTATCGCGTTTAGCGAAATGATTCGGCAAAAGGCGGTTACTCCATGACAATTTTAGATAAAATCATTGCACAAAAGAAAATAGAAGTAGAAAATTTATTGGCAAATAAAACGACATTTCCCGACAGAGAACTTACACGCCCTTCGCTGTATACGACATTACGCAAAGCTAAACAGCTCCAAGTAATTTCTGAAATGAAGCGTGCTTCTCCTTCTAAAGGATTGATCGCAGAAGGGGCGAACCCTGTGAAACAAGCGACTGCATATTATGAAGCGGGCGCTGCTTGTATTTCTGTTTTAACGGATCAAGAATTTTTTAAAGGATCCTTTGAAGATTTAGCTGCTGTAGCCGAGGCTGTTCCTATCGCTTTGCTATGTAAAGACTTCATGATTCACGAAATTCAGATTGACCAAGCAAAAAGTGCGGGAGCCTCTGTCATTTTACTCATTGTCGCAGCTTTAGATGACAGAACACTAGGTAGATTGTATACGTATGCGAACCGGCAAGGTCTAGACGTACTGGTAGAAGTCCACAATGTAGAAGAATTGCAACGCGCCCTTGCTATTGACGCAAAAATTATCGGTGTCAATAACCGCGATTTGCATACATTTGAAGTAGACTTAACGCAGACAGAACTCATTGCGCAACATTTCCCATTTGACGAAGAGCGTGTCTTCATTAGTGAAAGTGGAATTTGGGACGCTGCAGATGCGGAACGTGCAGCAAATGCAGGGGCCAGTGCAGTGTTAGTCGGCGAATCATTGATGCGCAGTGATTCAGTGAAAGATGCACTCCAATCACTGCAAGTAGCGAAGCCAGGACTACGTTCATGACAAGAGTAAAAATTTGTGGATTGTCACGTACAGAACATGTAAAAGCCGCTGTGGATGCAGGGGCAGATGCGATTGGCTTTGTTTTTGCGCCAAGTAGCCGGGAAGTAACGATTGAACAAGCGCAGTTACTGGCGTCTACTATACCGAATTCAGTGTGGAAAATTGGTGTCTTTGTCGATGCGACGAAAGAACAATTACAAAAAACATTTAAAGAAGTACCGTTAGATTATATTCAATACCATGGAGACGAATCCCCAGAGTTCATTCGAGAGGTAGGATTGCCTTCTATTAAAGCACTGTCCATCGCAAGTGAAGAAGATGTGAAACGGGCAGCTACGTACGATGTCGATTACTATTTATTCGATACACCGGGCGTAGAATACAAAGGCGGTAGCGGTAAAACGTTCGACTGGTCTTTACTAGAAAATGCAGGTGTGACAAGGCAACAGATGATACTAGCAGGTGGTCTGCATGCAGGAAATGTTCAACAGGCGATTGAGCAAGTACATCCCTTTATGGTCGATGTATCTAGCGGAGTGGAAATTAATAAGCAAAAAGATAGTGAACGGATTCAGACGTTTATTCAACTAGCGAAGGGTAGGAGTGGTACAGATGACAACGACAGAAACTAAAGGACGCTACGGTAGATTTGGTGGACAATTTGTTCCCGAGACATTGATGACGGCATTGCAGGAGTTGGAAACGGCGTACGAAGAAGCGCAACAAGATCCTTCGTTCACAGAGGAATTAAATTATTACTTAAAAGATTTCGTCGGAAGAGAAAATCCATTGTTTTTTGCAGAGCGTCTGACGAAACACGCAGGCGGTGCAAAGATTTACTTAAAGCGTGAAGATTTGAATCATACAGGTGCGCATAAGATCAATAACTCACTCGGTCAAGCATTACTTGCGATTCGCATGGGTAAAAAGAAAATCGTCGCTGAAACAGGCGCGGGTCAACATGGTGTAGCCACGGCCACGGCTTGTGCATTACTAGGTCTTGAATGTGTTGTTTTCATGGGGAAAGAAGATGTGCGTCGCCAAGAATTGAATGTGTTCCGCATGGAGTTGCTAGGTACAAAAGTAGTCTCTGTCGATAAAGGGGCAGGTACGTTGAAAGATGCAGTTAACGAAGCATTACGTTACTGGGTTTCAAATGTAGACGACACGCATTATATTTTAGGATCCGCGCTAGGTCCGCATCCATTCCCGCAAATTGTTCGTGATTTCCAACGTGTAATTGGAGATGAAACACGTAAACAAATTATCGAGAAAGAAGGCCGTCTACCTGATGCGGTGGTCGCATGTATCGGTGGAGGAAGTAACGCAATTGGCATGTTCCATCCATTTGTTGAAGATGAAGAGGTAAAATTGTACGGTGTAGAAGCGGCAGGAAGTGGGATTTCTTCAGGTAAGCACGCTGCAGCGATTGCAGGTAAGCAAGAAGGAGTATTGCATGGAGCCTACATGTACGTTCTTCAAGATGACGATGGATTCATACAGGAAGCTCATTCTATTTCGGCAGGCTTAGACTACCCCGCAGTCGGTCCCGAACACTGTTATTTACATGACATTAAGCGCGTGCAGTATGATTCCGTAACGGATCAACAAGCGCTCGAAGGAGTCCAATTATTGTCCCGTATAGAAGGAATTATTC
This sequence comes from Sporosarcina sp. PTS2304, assembly GCF_003351785.1. Taxonomy (GTDB): domain Bacteria; phylum Bacillota; class Bacilli; order Bacillales_A; family Planococcaceae; genus Sporosarcina. The sequence goes on along the minus strand of NZ_CP031230.1, from coordinate 2,610,290 downwards.
CTGCATTAGAAAGTGCACATGCCGTTTACTATTCGGTACAGTTAGCGAAAGAAATGAAAGAAGACGAAGTACTCGTCATCTGTTTATCAGGTCGCGGCGATAAAGACGTTCAAACGATACGCGATGCGTTAGGAGGCCAAGCATAATGACAAAACAACGAGTAAAACAAGCAATACTGTCATGTAATGAAGTTGGAGATAAAGCATTCGTTCCATATATTATGGCAGGCGACGGTGGTCTGGCTACACTGAAAAAGAATATTTTATTTCTTCAGGAAGCAGGCGCAACAACGATCGAAGTCGGCATTCCGTTTTCCGACCCTGTAGCAGACGGTGAAGTCATCCAGCAAGCAGGAGAACGGGCATTAGCTGAAGGAATTACTTTCCGAAAAGTATTGAATGAACTCGCTACGTTTAGAGACGAAGTAACTGTTCCGTTAGTCATTATGACGTACTTGAATCCGGTATTGAGTTACGGCTTGAACGTTCTCGCAGCCGATTGTGAAAAAAGTGGAGTGTACGGCTTGATCATTCCAGACCTTCCCCTTGAAGAAAGCGGGATGTTAACAGACGCGTTGATAGATTCAGATGTCGCTTTAATCCAACTCGTTTCACTAACAAGCCCATCTGAACGTATCGAAGCAATCGCCAAAGCTGCAGAAGGTTTTATTTACGCGGTAACTGTCAACGGCATCACAGGTGTTCGTTCTTCATTTACAGAAGGGTTAGAAGGACATTTGCAGCGATTAAAAGAAGCAAGTTCTGTTCCCGTACTGGCAGGATTCGGTATATCCACACCCGAACAAGTAAAAAACCTAGGGGCATTGGCGGATGGCGTCATTGTCGGAAGTGCGATTGTCACCGCTTTGCATGAAAACGACTTGGCGACGATTACACAATTAATTGACGCTTCGAAGAATACAGTTTCACATCGATGATAGTGTATAAGACCGAATGACTGATGAATTTCAGTTGTTCGGCTTTTTTGTTGTTTTGGAATGTGGGGGTGAGACTGTTCGCGCTCATAGCCTCTCCAAAAAAGTGGATAACTTTTTAAAGTTCATGCATAAAATCCCACAATGTATTCACACTATCTACAAAGGAGTGGATGAAGTGGAGGATAACTTGCTAACTATCCACAATTTACACACATCTTTCTTGATAGATGGTGAATTTCATGCGGCAGTAGATGGTGTTTCGTTATCTATCCACAAAAATGAAGTAGTGGCGATTGTCGGTGAATCGGGTTGTGGAAAAAGTGCGCTCGCTTTGTCGATTATGGGACTACATTCAGCGGAGCGTACGCGCGTAGAAGGAGAGATTGCGTTCCAAGGAAATGATTTACTGCAGTTGCCCCCTGCTTCATTCAATCAAATCCGTGGAAAACAGCTCGCCATGATATTTCAGGATCCTATGACTGCATTGCATCCATTATTGACAGTAGGGTATCAAATTAAAGAAGTGATGGACATCCATTTGCCGTTATCCACAAAAGACAAGAAACGGCGTGTGCTGCAGTTACTCGAACAAGTAGGGATCCCTAATAGCAAACAAGTCTCTCAACAGTATCCGCACGAGTTGTCGGGTGGGATGAGGCAACGTGTGTTAATTGCTATAGCACTTGCTTGTGATCCACTCTTGCTCATTGCAGATGAACCGACCACGGCGCTTGATGTAACGATTCAAGCACAAATTATGGGGCTGATTAAAGATTTGCAGCAACAATCGCGGGCGGGTGTGTTATTAATTACGCATGATTTAGGTGTAGTGGCAGAAATGGCGGATCGGGTAGCGGTCATGTACGCTGGAGAAATCGTTGAGCTGGCACCGGTTCATGAACTATTTCATCAGCCGCGTCATCCTTATACGCGCTCTCTTCTACATTCTCTTCCTTCTATTCAACAACAAACATTACATGTCATTGAAGGAATGGTGCCTTCGATTGAACGTCTATCACGCAGCGGGTGCCGTTTTGCGCCGCGTATTCCATGGATTACAACTGATCAACACGAAGGCCAGCCGAAGTTACGTGAAATAGCTCCAGATCACTACGTCCGATGTACTTGTTATCAACGCTTCTACTTACCTGGCGACAGAATAGGAGTGGCGGATGATGCCTCTTTTACAACTGCATGACGTGACGGTTTCCTTGCCACGGAATACTGGACGCATACCCATTCCAATCGTCGACCGAGTCAGTTTTCATCTATACAGAGGAGAAGTGTACGGATTGGTCGGTGAATCAGGATGCGGGAAATCGACGACTGCACGCGCGCTGGTCGGATTGAAACAATTGACGGAAGGAAGCATTCTTTTTCACGGCGAAAATTTAGCCACCTTGCCACGCAAAGAACGAAGAATGCGAATGAAAGATATACAGATGATATTCCAAGATCCCTATGCTTCATTGAATCCTAGAAAAAACGTTTGGAATAGTATAGCGGAACCGTTACGGAATTTTTCGCGACTTTCAAAAGAGCAAGAGTTACAACGAGTACGAGAACTGGTAGAACGAGTGGGACTGAATCCTGACTCGCTGTACCAATACCCCCATCAATTTTCAGGTGGACAGCGTCAGCGTATTTGCATCGCTAGAGCCCTTGCGTTGCAACCGAAACTACTCATAGCGGATGAACCCGTATCGGCACTTGACGTATCCGTGCAAGCCCAAGTCCTTAACTTCATGAAGGACATACAGCGAGAATATGGGCAATCGATGTTATTTATCTCGCATGACTTAGGAATTGTCCGTCATATGTGTGATCGAATTGGCATCATGTATCAAGGGCGCCTCGTGGAAGAAGGAACAGTGGGGGATATCTTTGAGCGGCCGCTTCATCCTTATACAAAACGTTTACTAGCTGCAGTGCCGGAAATGAATCCTGCAAAGCGTATGCAAAAAGTTCAGGAACGTCAAACAATTCAGCGCGAATATGAACTACGAATAGGTGATTTTTTGGATGTGACCGGACGTGTGAAGGAGTTGCGGAAAATTTCATCTACTCACTTTGTGGCTATGAAATGAGGAGGGATGAAAATGCTCACATTCATTAGTAAAAGAATTTTCCTGATGATTCCACAATTACTTTTATTGAGTGTGCTCATTTTCTTTTTGGCGAAACAAATGCCAGGCGATGCGGTGACAGGTGCATTTATGGGAAAACCGAATGTTTCTGCTGAGCAAATGGAAAAGATTCGTCAGCAGTATGGTTTAAATGATCCGTGGATTGTTCAATATGGTCGCTGGATGGGAAATGCGCTAAAGGGAGACTTCGGTCAATCATTCGTCCATAAACAACCCGTTACACAATTACTTGCTGGACGGGTCGCCAATACAATTTGGTTGTCGCTCGCTACATTACTTGTGACGTATGTGCTTGCAATTCCTCTTGGTTTGATAGCGGGCAGATGGACAGGCAGCCTTGCCGATCAACTCATCGTAACGTATAACTATATTTCATTTGCCACCCCGGTGTTTGTTTTTGCACTGTTGATGCTGTATGTTTTCGGTTTCGTTCTAGGATGGTTTCCGAGCGGCGGAAGTGTCGATATTCGGATGGAAGAAGACACGATGGAATTTGTATGGAACAAATTAAAACATCTAGTGTTACCGGTGTTATCAGGTTCCTTATTATTGACATACTCGACGATACAGTATTTGCGCAATGAAATTATAGAGACGAAAGTAAAAGACTTTGTTAAAACGGCCCGGGCGAAAGGAGTGCCGGAAAATATTTTGTATCGCCGGCATATATTGCGCCATTCGATGTTGCCGATTGCAGCCTTTTTAGGATATGAAATTACAGGTTTAATTGCAGGTTCTGTATTTATAGAGACGATTTTCAGTTATCCAGGGCTCGGGCGGTTATTTATCGATTCAATTATGGCTAGAGATTTCACGGTCGTCACCGCACTCGTTCTCATTTCAGGGGCTGCTGTCATTGTCGGAACGATGTTGTCGGACATTTTATTGAGAATAGTAGACCCGCGAATTCGTTTAGGATGAGGAGGAAGCGGCATGACGCAATTCCAGCAATCTATAGTCGGTGCGAAATCAGTGAATCGCACATTCCTATCGATCATTTATCTTGAAATCCGTAAAGATCGATGGGCGCTTACTTCGGCTTTCATCATCGCTTTGATCGTCGGACTCGCTTATAGCTCTCCTTTATTTATTTCCATAGAAAGTATGACTAGAATCGAATTATCTCGCATCTACCAACCACCCTCGGCAGGTCATTGGCTTGGGACTGACGACGGTGGACGGGATGTGTTCGGCCAGTTACTGCTGGGAGCGCGAAATTCATTGACCATTGGAATTTGTGTGACATTGCTTGCCAGTGTATATGGCATTGTAGTCGGGCTGCTTGCAGGGTATTACGGTGGAATGGTCGATCAACTCATTTGTCGGGTTCTGGACTTTTTGATGATTTTGCCTTCCTTGATGATCATTATTGTATTTATTGTGATTGTGCCAGATTATAGTGTTCTCAATTTCATCTTGATCATGAGCGCTTTTGCCTGGTTCGGAAAAGCGCGCCTCGTTCGATCAAGGTGCCTGGCAGAGCGAGAGGTAGAATATATTCAAGCATCCAAAACACTCGGGACGCCTCATTGGAAAGTGATGTTATTCGAATTGCTACCAAATATAAGTTCGCTCATTATTGTCAATATGACGTTGACGCTGGCAGGAAATATTGGGCTGGAGACAGGCTTGACATTTCTAGGTTTCGGTCTGCCTTCAGGAACCCCTTCACTCGGAACTTTGATTGCATTAGCTAAAAATCCTCATATTGTACAAAATAACTGGTGGGTGTGGTTGCCCGCGGCTCTGCTGATTTTAGTGATTATGCTTTGTATAAATTATATCGGTCAAGCAGTAAGACGAGCAGCGGATGCAAGGCAACGATTGGTGTGAAGGAGGAAGATGATGTGAAAATACATGGCGTTGTCATAGTAGTCGGACTTTTATTGGGAGGCTGTACAGACGCACAATCGCAGACAAAAGTGGAACTTCCTACGTTTCCTTTAGAAGTAGAAAACCATCACCCGCCGCTGGACGATGGAGAAATGACAGTCGCATTGGTCAGTTCAGGTCCATTCGAAGGGACGTTGAGCAGACCTTTTTACAGTGGAGCATTTGATGCGGAAATTATGACTTGGTTTGACGAGTCACTACTTTCCGTGGACAGTAATTTTGAAATTTCGAATGAAGGAGCAGCCACCTACGAATTATCTGAAGACCTAAGAACCATTACACTGCGAATTAAAGAGGGCGTTTCTTGGCATGATGGCGAACCGGTGAAAGCGAGTGACTTGTTATATGCCTATGAGTTGCTCGGCCATCCCGATTATGCTGGAGAGCGTTACACATTCACGATTGAAAACATTGTAGGGATGGATGCTTATCATGCAGGGCAAGCGAAAGATATTTCAGGAATTACGGTGTCTGATGAACGAACAATTCAAATAACATATAAAGAAGCGACTCCTTCCATTTTGACCGGTTTTTGGTCCGTTCCTGTTCCGCGGCATCATGTAGGGGACATAATAACAGGTGAGGTAACGATGAGAGAGCTCGAAGCATCTGATAAAATCCGAGTGACGCCGATTGGCTTTGGCCCGTATATTATCGTTAAAATTGTGCCGGGAGAATCTGTTTTATTAAAGCGCAATGAAAATTATTGGAGGGGTCGTCCGAAACTTCAATCAGTCGTAGTCAAAACAGTGAACGAAGCCATTGTTGTGGAGTCTTTAAAAAAAGGCGATGTGGATATAGCAAAAGTGCCAGTGGATCAATATGATTCGGTGAAAAAACTTGGAAATATTACGCTTCTTGGAGAAATAGACATGGCCTACAGTTATATTGGTTTCAAATTAGGGGTATGGGATGAAACGCATAAAGAGAATCGAATGAATCCGCAGGCGAAGTTAGCCAATAAATTGGTTAGGCAAGCGATGTGGCATGCATTGGATAATGAATCTGTCGGTAAGTATTTGTATCACGGTTTACGTTTTCCGGCGACCACACTGATGGTTCCGGTATTTAATTTTTACCATGATGCCAAGAATCCAGGGCGACCTTATAATCCTGAAACAGCAAAAAGATTATTGGATGAAGCGGGATATATTGATATCACAGGCGATGGCTATCGGGAAGACCCTGAAGGCAAACCCTTTGTTTTATACTTTGCATCAATGGCCGGTGGGGATGTAGCGGAACCTATTGCAAACTACTATATACAAAATTGGGCGGACGTCGGGCTGCAAGTGGAATTAACAGACGGACGCTTGCATGACTTTCATTCGTTTTATGAGTTGGTGAAGTCGGATCATCCGAAAGTAGATATTTTTCAGGGTGCTTGGGGTACAGGTTCAGACCCGGATCCATCGGGACTTTATGGACGCCAAGCATTATTTAACTACTCGCGGTATACGAGTGAATTAAATGATCAACTTTTAAAAGCTGGAACGTCCGAAGAGGCTTTTGATTCGAAAGTTAGACGCAATATTTATCAAAAATGGCAGGCGATGATGGTGGAAGACGTACCCATCGTACCGACGCTGTATCGCTATGAATTGCTCGGTGTGAATAAACGTGTAGTGAATTATTCTATAGACTCAAAATCAGAAAACCGCCACGTTTGGAAGTGGGGTGTGTCGAAATGAATTTTTTGAATGTTGTTTTGCGCTCATAGAAGTGAATCTTCCGCTCATAGTGCGTGTTGTAGCGCTCATAGAATTGATTTTCCGCTCATAGTGCGTGTTGTAGCGCTCATAGAATTGATTTTCCGCTCATAGTGCGTGTTGTAGCGCTCATAGAAGTGAATCTTCCGCTCATAGTTCGTGTTGTAGCGCTCATAGAAGTGAATTTTCCGCTCATAGTGCGTGTTGTAGCGCTCATAGAATTGATCTTCCGCTCATAGTCCGTGTTGTAACGCTCATAGAATCCACACTCTAACAGCAATCCCCAGCGAAAACATCATTTCAAAAAAATTACCGCATTCCAAATTGGAAACTGCGGTATTAAGTATGTATGTAGATGAATATGATAAAGTAGGACGTAGAAAGGGGGACGAATAGAATGATTTGTCCAAAACGTTTGCGTAAAGGTGATGTGATTGGGATTGTGGCGCCTGCGAGTCCTATTGAGCAGGAGCAATTGGAGCGTGCGTTTTCATTTTTGGATCAACTGGGATTGCGTTATAAAGTTGGGCAGGCGGTTTACAGGAAGAATGGGTATTTAGCCGGCTCAGATGAAGAACGGTTGGCTGATCTGCATGGAATGTTCAGAGATCCCGAAGTGAAGGGGATTATTTGTGCAGGTGGGGGCTATGGTTCTGCGCGGTATGCGGAATACCTCGACATGGAAGTAATTCAGGAAAATCCGAAGATATTTTGGGGCTTCAGTGATATTACGTATGTACATACGGCGATTCGTCAAGGAGCGGGGCTGGTGACGTTTCATGGACCGATGTTGGCTTCTTGTGTAGCGAAAGAAGAGTTTCATGAGTTGTCGGGTAAGATGTTTGGACAACTATTTGAACCTGTGGAAATTCATTACACGGAAGCCATTTCTCCGCTTGAAGCTATCGTAGGTGGTGTAGCAGAAGGAGAAATTGTCGGAGGAAATTTAACGCAACTTGCTAATAGTCTAGGGAGTGAGTTTGAGATCCAAACTAATCAGAAACTTCTCTTTATTGAAGATGTGGGAGAGGAGCCGTATAAAGTAGACCGTTTATTGAATCAACTGCGGCTGGCGGGGAAGCTTCGTGAAGCAGCAGGTATTGTTATAGGGGATTTTGCAAAAGCTGAATCGACTACTCCCGATGCGACACTCACAATGGAGGAGGTATTTGCGCATTACTTCAGCAACTTAGGAAAACCGGTTGTCAAAGGTTTCCAAATGGGGCATTGCGAACCGAATGTGGCGATTCCGCTTGGCATGAAAAGTCGATTGGACGCTGATGGAAAAACGTTAACTATCTTGCCAGGAGTGAAGTGATTGAAAATCTGCACTGTAGAAACGTTCTTCGTGCATATACCATTGCAAAAGCCGTTTGTCACCGCATTGCGCACAGTTCATAATATGCAGTCGATAGTGGTGAAAATAACTGCAGACGATGGATCGAACGGTTGGGGGAAAGCTGTGCCGACACATGTGATCACTGGGGATTCGCTTGGCGGTATCCGGTATGTCATCGATCATATCTTCACCCCTCTTTTAATAGGACAGGATGTTAGAAACCGTGAAAAAATATTCGAGCAGATGCAACGGGCGGTCACTGGCAATACAAGTGCTAAGGCAGCGGTTGATATGGCACTTTACGATTTGTTCGGACAGCTTTGTATGATGCCGTTACATCATGTGTTAGGAGGTTACCGAAATTGTTTAAAGACAAATATGACTGTTAGCGTCGGAACTCCAAGCGCTATGGCTAATGAAGCAGCAGAATATGTGGCGAAAGGATTTACTACGCTGAAAGTGAAAGTGGGTACTGGAAGCCTTATAGAAGAAAGAGAACGTCTTCTTCAAATTCGTCAGCGTATAGGGTCAAATGTAACAATTCGTTTGGATGCCAATCAAGGATGGAAACCGAAAGAAGCGATTCGCATCATCCGCCAACTTGAAGAAGACGGCTGTGCGGTTGAATTTGTAGAGCAACCGGTGGCGGCGCATGATATCGCAGGATTACGTGAAGTGACGCGTAACACGACGACGCTTATTATGGCGGATGAATCGTTGTTTTCATTTGAAGATGCAAAGAACGTATTAGCTTTACGTGCGGTTGACGTCTTGAATATAAAATTAATGAAGTCCGGGGGAATACGTGAAGCGTTGAAGATTAATGCGTTAGCGGAATCATATGGGGTGAACTGTATGATGGGCAGTATGTTAGAATCATCCATCGGTGTAACGGCAGCTGCACATGTGGCAGCGAGTCAGCCAAATATTCTCTATATAGATTTAGACGCCCCTCTTTTAGTAGCAAATGAGTTTCCGACGTCTGGTGTGATGTATCAAAAATCTCTTATGAAGTTCACTCAACAACCAGGGCTTGGTTTTGACTCGAAACGAATGATTACATGGGTGAAGGAGCATGAATGTGAATGAACGTTGGTTATGTGCAGTCAGTGTGGCGGCTGTTTGGACTGATCCTGATGCCGCGCGTCTAGTAGATTTACCGGCATTGAACCATCCCGTGCAGCTGGAAAAATGGCTCGGACAACTAACATTTCAAGATCGGCTTGCGCTTAGTGAAGAAAAGCGAATTCAGACTCAACTATTATACGGTGAAACAGTGATCGTAGAAGATATTGTTGGAGACTGGGCGAAAGTTATCGCTTGTTCCCAAAAGTCACGAAAAGATTCACGCGGGTATCCCGGCTGGGTGCCACTTGTTCAACTATCGATGCGCGAACAACCACGCGCTAGACAGCTTGTGAAAGTAACCGCTCGTGAAGCTATGCTTACGGAACGGTCAGGAGAGCCGTTTTTACGCGTTTCTTTTAACACAGTTTTCCCCTCTGGACTTCCACAAGATAAGCGATTGCACGTATGGACACCTCATGGCTGGAAACTAATCCGCGCTTCAGCTGTAGAACCTGTAGAAGAAGTGGCCATTACGAATCCACTTATCGTTGGCAAGAAGTTTATAGGATTGCCCTATCTATGGGGCGGAGTGTCTTCATGGGGGTTTGATTGTTCTGGCTTTGTTTATAGTATGTGGAAGGCTTGCGGAATGATTTTACCGCGTGACGCATGTGATCAAGCAGAAGCAGGAAGAAGCATCTCACTTGATCAAGAAGATTGGCAAATTGGTGATTTATTGTTTTTTAGAGAGGACGAAGCTTCGTCTATACATCATGTTGGAATCTATGCGGGATACGGGCGTATGCTACATGCACCGTCTACGGGACGATGTATAGAGCAGATTAGATTATTAGGAACGGAGTACGCAGAGAATGTATGCAGTGTACGTAGAGTTGCGGAATAGAGAAAAAACCGAACGAGAAATCTGTTCGGTTTTTTTACATTTCTTGAACGATGAACGTAGCAGATACTGTCACTTCATGATAAGGGTTGCGCTGCAGGACAGTTTTGACGAGCCGGTAAGTTCCGGCAGGCAAACGAATACCTAAGTCCTCAACAGAAAAGGTTTGTTGAATTTCCTGATGTGCTGTTAATTCTGATCCTCCATCACGAAAATGAGGATCGCGAAGGAATACGGCGTCAGAGTATGTGAGAATGTACCAATGATCGTCTTTCCATACTTCTATATGATAAAATGGACCAATTTCAAATGAATTGGTAGTTGTATTCGCTACTTTTGTTTTAATATGTGTAGGAGATTCATCAAACACATCTTGCAGTAGTTCTAGAGAAATCCCTTCGTTATGGGACGGGATGGTTTGATCGGGAACTGGGTCGGCTAAAGTAGTAAGGGTGTCTTTATTTCCGCAACTGGCTAATAAAAGTAATAGACTGACGAGAACTATCCATCTTTTCATCTATCTCACCTCTCTATAAGTATATACCTATTAGCTGGATAATACGTTCATAATTACTCAGCTGTAAAAGTCTTCTCATTTTCGCGTATACTAGCTAGTAGTAGTAAAAAAGGAGTTGTCACTATGACTGAGAAAAAATCAATGAGCCAATCCAGAACAATTCAAAGCAAACTTGTCTTGCCGCCTGACACAAATCATATTCAATCGATTTTCGGTGGAAAAGTATTAGCCTATATTGATGAAATTGCAGCAATTTGTGCAATGAAGCACGCGGGTACGAGAGCAGCTGTCACAGCATCTATTGATTCGGTGGACTTCGTTTCTCCAGCATTGCTAGGAGATGTTATCGAGTTAGAAGCAATCGTCACTTCTGTTGGTCGCACATCCATGGAAGTTTTTGTATCGGTACATTCCAAAAACTTGGTAACAGGGGAAGTAAAGTTAACGACCGAATCTTTTTGTACGATGGTAGCAGTAGATGATACGAACCGTCCGATCCCCGTAGCGGAAATTTATCCTGAAACAGAAGTAGAACGACGGCTGTTCGATTCAGCACCTGCCAGAAGAGAGTTGCGTCAACAACGTCGTCTCATGAAACATTAATACGATCTTAAATAAGTTAGCAGATAATCTTAGGACGGTCTGTTAAGGCTCTAAACTAAAGCAGGCAGAGAAAAACGATTCGTTTTTCTCTGCCTGCTTTGATTGTTAGTAGTTAGCAATTTTGAAATACACCGTTCGTAAGAAATCGCCTGATAGCGAACATAATACTACCTGTTTCCATAAAAAAGGTCATCAAAGAAGGCAAAACGTCGAATGAATAATCATTTACTTTTTATAACACTTGCACAATTTCTTTCAATAGTGTACTATGTAACTAATACACCGATACAGAAGGAGTTGAAGATATATGAATAGTTGGGCTGGTTTATGGAACAAAGAGTGGGAAATGATGAAAAGTTGGCTGTATGCTACTATGATCATCACACTTTTGACAGTCACCTTCGTCTCATTCGCTTTGTCAATTCTAGGAGAAGGTAGTTTCGATTTATCCTCTATACTTGGTAGTTCGTTGATGATGTGCTTGCTAATCGCGATGTGTGTACCTATCGCATTATTGCTAAACAGCTTGTGGATTGAATGGAGGAGACCAGATATTTGGCTTCATTCTTCGCAATCGATTTACCGCTTAATCGGCAGTAAGGTACTATTTTCACTCGTAGTTGGTTTGATAGGCATGAGTGTTCCAGTTATTTTACTCATTGTTTATGCGGTGGTCAGTGAAGCTTCGACAGTGAGTTTATCGAATGCAGTGACGATGATATTCAGTTTCATAACTTTTTATATAGCAGCAGTCGTACTCATGTTCTTTGGATTATTCCAGGCAGCGGTTTTTCGTGTGATCCGATCGTATGTAAATCGAGGAGCGTTTCTCTTGTGGTCAGTTGTATTGCTCGCGTCCATTTGGTTAATTAAAACCTTCTTGGAGTCTTCTATATACTATAAAATAGCCCATGTTGGACTATTGCCTATATCTAAGACGGATCGATCGTTTGAAATCGGTAACCTATACGTTAGCCAACACTCAGAAACGATTTATATGGGAGAGATTTTCCTTGTAACAAGCTTTTTGATCGCTTTCTTTTTCCTATCGTCATGGTTATTGGAAAAGAAGGTGAGATTATGAATAGCGTATGGAGAGGATTAATTCGGAAAGAATGGATAGTCATGAAATGGTTGGTGTTGTGGCTTGTATTGCTGAATGTGTTAGTCGTTTGTGTAGCTCCTTTAGTAGTCGGCCACTTCGTCGGAATGCAAGGGACTGTCAATGAGAATATGCATGTGCTGGCAGGTACATGGTTTGCTTTATACACGTTTGCAGGCATCGGAATTCTCATATACAGCTTAACGAAAGAGATGAAAAATCCTGAAATCTGGCTTCATTCGCCGCAGTCTTTATACGAGTTAGTCGGTGTGAAAGTATGGTTTTCTGCGTTAGTCGCCATCAGTACATTATTTTTCGGTGGAATGCTCGCTAGTCTTTCGCTTTATGTGGCAGGCTACTGGACGAATGAAACTGCGTGGCAGGGACTTCTATCATTGGTAAGTGTAGTAGTAGCGATTTCATTAAAGCTCTTATTCGTCATGGCGGTCGGGTTTTTCTTTTGGAGTATCTATGAAGTACTACAACCGCGTCTTACACTATTGACGATTCCCATCACAGTCACGGTGTTTGTCACTGCAACCGTTTTGTGGGAACAACTGAGAACGGCTGGTTTCTTTGACTGGCTTCGTCTATTCGTTCCAGTACGACTAACAACTGAGTCATTTTATAATGATCAGACGAGCTACTTTTTTATGGGTATTGTACCGGACGGGATTATCTTTTCCCTAGGAAGCTTACTATTTTACTTGTTGCTTAGCGTTTTCTTAATCGTTCTAGGTTCCAAACTGTTTGAAGAGAAAGTGAGGTTGTAACGATGGGCATGGAGTTTCTTCCGGACAAACCAATTTACCAGCAGCTTGTCGATCATATTATAGGCGATATTATACGCGGTACTCTAATAGCCGGAGAAAAACTACCGTCTGTCCGTGATTATGCTGTTTCAGTCGGTGTCAATGCAAATACGATGCAACGTGTCTACAAAGAACTGGAGCAGTTAGGAGTAACTGAGACGAAAAGGGGGCAAGGATCTTTCGTGACGGAGCACAATGAACGTATTCAGCAACTGCGAGAAGAGATGAAAGAACAGCTAGTGACATCATTTATTCAAAGTGTGGAATCGTTGGGATTTACAGAAAACGAAATGATTAGCTATTTGCAGAAACGTGGTGGAGATAATGATTGAACTGCAAAATGTATCGAAACATTACGGACGTAAACGAGCATTGAATGAAGTGACAGTCGCATTACCGCAAGGAAAAATCATCGGCTTGGTCGGTGAAAACGGCAGTGGGAAAACAACGTTACTTCAAGTAGTTGCTGGTTTACTGACGCCGGATGCAGGTGTTGCGTTGCTCAACAGCAAGAAGATTAACAGAAGGGACGCTGTATCAATTGCCTATATGCCTGATACCGATTTATTTTATCCGTATTTTACTGTGAAGCAATTGTTTGCATTTTATGATTCACAATTCGAGGATTTTGAAATGAAAAAAGCTGAAGAACTAGCAAATTATTTGAAATTGTCATTGGACAGCAAAATCGGAAAACTGTCTAAAGGGAATCGAGGTCGTGTGAAAATAGCGGCTACATTAGGTCGAGAGGCAACGTATTATTTATTGGATGAACCATTTTCAGGATTGGATCCAATGGTACGGGAAGATATAGCGAAAGGGCTGATCCGATTCACAGATATTGAACGTCAAACGATTCTACTATCGACGCATGAGATCAAGGAAGTCGAACCGTTATTAGATGAGTTGATCGTATTAAAAGAAGGATTCGTGCTAGCTCATAAAGAAATAGATGAAATTCGTGATACGTACGGAATGGATGCAACTGCATGGCTGGTTTCTCTGTTTCGATAAATATTACAATGAAAAACAGCAGCAAATGGAGTGGCTGGAACCACTTCATTTGCTGCTGTTTGGGTATTTTCAGTTATTGCTGCTGAATGTGCGAACTAAGCCTAGAATTGTTCCACCTAGAATAAATGCGAACAACGCATACATGATGTAAATGAACCACATGAATATCCACTCCTTTAATCAATATCCTGCCTATCATTGTAACACTGCAGCAGACGCGTTGCAATGGAGTTTGTCAGACAACTGTGTCAGCTGTGCGAATAGAACGGCAAGCAGAATGATTCATATGTAAAAAATAGAGGTCTGTTAAGGTTTCTCTCTAAGCAAGTCGCGGATTTCTGTGAGCAATTCTTCTTTTGTGTCCAACGGTTTTTCCTCTGGTTCTTCTATCGCGGGCTCTTCTTTCTTCAATTTCATCCTTATCAGAAGCCGCAGGAATAGAAATAACGAAACAGCGACAATCATGAAGTTAATGACTGCTTCAATGAACAATCCATATTTGATTTCAGCATCTCCCACAGGATAGCTCAGCCCCGAAAAATCGAGTCCACCTGATAAAATTCCGATAATCGGGGAAATGATATTTTCAACTAGCGAAGAAACGATTGTACTGAATGCTGCACCGATAACGACACCAATTGCTAAATCGAAAATATTCCCTTTAAACGCGAACTCTTTAAATTCTTTCCACATAGACGTCTCCTTTTCTTCGATTCAGTCCATAAGAGCATGCTTCTTACGTTGGAATCGATGATACATAGCAATAGAAGAAATCAGCCACAACGCGCTGGCAAGCACGCCACCAACAATATCACTTGGAAAATGGACACCTAGATAAATGCGGCTCACGGCAATCATGCTAGTCATGAAAACAGCAACTATGACAACGAGTGTGCGGCTCCATGTAAATTGTAAGTTCCTCCATACAATATACGCAAGTATCGTATATAAACTAAATGCCATCATCGTATGGCCGCTTGGAAAGCTAAAGCCACCAATGTCAATAAGGCGATGAAAGTCGGGCCGCTCTCTTTTGAAAATAAATTTCAATACTTGATTTAAAATACCCGTCCCCGCTATAACTGAAACTAATAAAACGGCTTGCGCACGATGTTTTTTCCAAAAAAGAATAGCTAGTGCGGAAAGGGACAGTAAGACGACAATCGTTGTCGAACCGATCGTTGTAAAAGTCTTCATAATAGTGGTGAGCCATGGAGCTTCCATTCCTTGCACAACATCAATAATAGGATCATCAAAACTAGTAATCGTATGTAAATGAATAGACCGGGCGATAAATGCGAAGAAGCCTGCAAAAAGTATGCACATTAGCCAAGTAAACAATAAACGGAAAGATAATTCACGCATAGCTATCATCCTTTCTATACTGTTTTATATTTTGAATGAAGGTCCAAAAAAAGTACAGCAAAAGCCTGCAGAATAGAAGATTACGAGCTGTTCCAATGCGAACGCGCTTTCTGTATGACATTTGTCATGTGAAAGTCATGACATTTATGTCTACCCCTCTGAGACGATGCACGGTATTGTTAATGTACTAGCAAACCCAGTAGGAGGGACATTCAAACATGAGTAAAGAGAAAACGAAGCAACTGCACAAAGACGTTGCGCCTTTTGCGAAGTCAGATCTAAAGAAAAGTATTGTACAGATGCTAAACACGATACCGCCCGTTTTGATTTTATGGTTCTTAGCGTACAAAAGCTTGGAAGTTTCTGTTATATTGACAGTTGCCCTATCCATCGTAGCTGCATTTTTTGTAGTTCGCACATTCATCATCTTTCATGACTGCACGCACGGTTCATTCTTCCGCAATAAAACAGCAAATAATATTGTCGGAACAATTACTGGCGTTCTGACATTGTTTCCTTATGAAAAGTGGAAAAGAGAGCACTCAATCCACCACGCGTCTAGTTCAAACTTAGATAAGCGCGGTGTTGGAGACATTTGGGTGATGACAGTGGATGAGTACCAAAATGCTTCTAAGCTTACACGTTTAGGCTATCGCTTCTATCGCAGCCCTTTAGTATTGTTTGGATTTGGCCCTCTGTATTTGGTGTTAATTTCGGGTCGTTTCAACCGTAAAGATGCACGTAAAAAAGAGCGTATGAATACGTATCTAATCAACGTCATCTTACTTGTATTATATAGCGTTCTAATCATGGTTGTAGGGTGGAAAGCATTCTTGATCATTCAAGGAACAATGATGTTCACAGCTGCGGCACTGGGCATTTGGTTATTCTACATTCAGCACACATTTGAAGACTCGTATTTTGAAGAAGAAGCAGAGTGGGATTATGTAAAAGCCGCTGTTGAAGGTAGTTCATACTATCAATTACCACGTGTTCTGCAATGGGCTACAGGTAATATCGGCTTCCACCACGTACACCATCTTGCGCCGCGTGTACCGAACTACAATCTCGAAATGGCACACGAGTTAACACCGCCATTGCATAAAGCTACAACAATCACATTGAAAACTAGCCTTGAATCATTACGCTACCGCTTGTATGACCCTACAAATAAAAAGTTTGTGACGTTCAAAGAAGCTAAGCAATTTGCGGCGAAGAAGAAGTTATCAATTGATTTAAAACCAAAACGTACAAGATTACAATAAGCAGGCGTGAGAAGGAATTCCTTCTCCGCCTTTTTTTTGTGCCAATAGGTTCAGTAGGTGAAGTAGCCAAATGTTTGTTACAATGAAAGAAAAAGAGGGTGGTGTCAAGCAGTGAGCAGTTGGTATAGTATTTTCCCGAAAAATCCATGGCTCAGTATTTATGCCTGGGTCGTGTTTTGTATATTGCCTTTCTTTTTTATTTTACGGAGTGCATCCCCATTTGATTTAATGATCGGGTTTACGTTATTAGTGTTATTTTTCTTGTCCTACTATTTTTCCACTAAGTCTCAGAGTGGATTGATGTATATGTGGATTAGTTTTGAAATTGTTATCACGGTCGCTATGACTTTATTGTTTGGTTATGTATATTTATCTATTTTTATTGCCTTTTTCATTGGAAACATCCGCAATCCAGTAGGCTTCTTCGTGATCTATGGGTTACATATTGCCATTTTGATCGGTGCGGTCGTGGCGGGTTTCTTTATTGAGATTGAATTATTTTTACCGCAAATTCATTTCATTATTATTTCTATCATAGGTGTCGTGCTTCTGCCATTCAATTTATATAATCGGCAAAAACGTGAACGTCTTCAGGATCAATTGGAGATAGCAAGAAAAAGAATTTCAGAGCTGACAATTGTTCAAGAACGTGAACGAATTGCGAGAGATCTTCACGATACGTTAGGTCAAAAATTATCGATGATCGGTTTGAAAAGCGACTTAGCTGTCCGTTTGATCGAGAGGGATGCTGAAGCAGCTGCTGCTGAATTACAAGACATTCGACAAATTTCTAGCACGGCATTGAAAGAAGTGCGTGTATTAGTTAGTGGAATGCGAAGCGTAAAGCTGAAAGATGAATTAGTTCGCGTACAGCAATTATTAAAGGCAGCAGAAATTGAATTGGTTGTCGAAGGAGATCCAAACTTCCCGGGCATGTCGCCGATCGTAGAAAATGTATTAGTCATGTGCTTGAAAGAAGCGATCAATAATGTAGTCAGACATAGTTATGCCAAAAAATGCTGTATCAGTTTCGAGAGAACGACTAAAGAATTCACCATTCAAGTAAGTGATAACGGAATTGGGATTGCACAAAATGGTGTGAACTTACCGGGCAATGGCCTCGATGGAATGGAAGAGCGTTTAGAATTTGTGAATGGAAGGTTATTGATTGCCAGTGAAGAAGGCACTCAACTCAAAATTAAAGTACCGGCAGTGTTAAAGCAAATAAAGGAAGGGTGATTCATATGATCCGCATTGTCATAGCAGAAGACCAAAGAATGATGCTAGGTGCGTTAGGGTCGCTGTTAAATTTGGAAGAAGATATGGAAGTTGTCGGCATGGCAAAGAATGGTCAGGAAGCGGTGGATCTAGTGAGAAAGCTGACACCTGACATTTGCATAATGGATATAGAAATGCCGATTAAAACGGGGCTAGATGCGGCAGAAGAATTGCAGGATCTTGATTGCCAAATTATCATTCTGACGACATTTGCCAGAACAGGATATTTTGAACGTGCACGAAACGCAGGTGTCCGAGGGTATTTATTGAAAGACAATCCAATTGAAGAACTCGTCCGGTCGATTCATTCCATAATTAAAGGTGGACGAATTTATGCACCTGAACTTATTGATTTAGCCTTTGATATGAAGCAAGAAGAAAAAAATCCACTGACGGAACGTGAAGCGGAAGTTCTGAAGCTGATATCTGAAGGTAAAACGACGAAGCAGATTGCCACTGAGTTGTTTTTGTCACCAGGAACTGTACGCAATTACGTCTCAACAATATTAGATAAATTAGGCGTGCGAAATCGTATTGAAGCGATTTCCATGTTCCAAGAAAAAGGCTGGTTTAAACAATAGGGAGGTACGAACAAATGAATTGTGATTCTCCAAGCGAATGGATAGAAAAACTACCATTATTGCAAAAGGTAGTAGATAGGGAGGAAGTGCTTTGGTGCAATCCTTCTATTGAAAAAGTGACAAGTGGATTGGCTAAAGCAAGTGTATCTGACGCGGAAGTGGCAGATGCAAGCGAACGATTGAAGCGATTTGCCTCTTATCTTGCTGCGGTGTTTCCAGATACTGCAAAAAGTCATGGCATTATCGAATCACCGATTACCTCTATTCCCAAGATGAAAAAAGTGCTTGAAACAAAGTATGCAACGGCTATTGCAGGAAAGCTGTTAGTAAAGCAAGACAATGCACTACCTATTTCAGGTTCGATTAAAGCGCGCGGCGGGATTTATGAAGTATTGAAGCATGCCGAATCGCTGGCAAGTCAACATCACTTGCTTAATACGATGAAAGACTACAGTCAATTTGCGAATCCAGCGTGTAAAAAACTGTTTTCTACATATAAGATAGCTGTCGGGTCGACTGGAAATTTAGGATTAAGTATTGGAATTATGAGTGCAAAGTTAGGATTTAACGTCACGGTTCATATGTCTGCAGATGCTAAGCAATGGAAAAAGGATTTATTGCGTTCAAAAGGCGTGGAAGTCGTGGAGTATCTTGACGATTATAGTAAAGCGGTGGAAGAAGGCAGACGTCAAGCAGCTACGGATCCGACTTGTCATTTCGTGGATGACGAAAATTCGAAGGATCTTTTTATGGGTTATGCGGTGGCGGGTGCGCGTGTGGCAGAGCAACTGAGAGAACAACAGATCAAAGTCGATGCAGACCATCCTTTATTTGTATACTTGCCTTGCGGAGTAGGTGGGGGACCTGGCGGTGTGGCATTTGGATTGAAGTTAGCTTTCGGGGATCATGTACATTGTTTATTTGCGGAACCTACACATTCTCCTTGTATGATGATCGGCATGATGACAGGTCTGCATGATCAAGTCTCTGTCGCAGATTTCGGACTGGACAATCGGACGATAGCGGATGGCTTGGCAGTTGGAACTGCTTCTGCATTTGTCGGCAGAATAATGGAGCCTTTGCTGACAGGATGTTATACAATCGAAGACCAAACGTTATTTAATTTGTTAAAGAATTTAGCGGATAGTGAAAACATTTGGTTGGAACCTTCTGCACTAGCGGGAATGACGGGGCCGATACATGCTATACAGGCTAATTTAGTAGAAGCTAATTCGCCTCAAGCGACTCATATAGTATGGGCTACAGGGGGAAATATGGTACCTGTAGAAGAAATGCAAAGTTATTATGAGGCAGGAATATAACTCGTGTTATTTCCCGGGAAATCGACAACATGCTTTTGAAGAAACCATACCTTTACTTCAAATCATGCTTGCTAAATTAACCATATGACGTATCATCTGTCCATTAACTTGAAAACGAGTTAGGCGATGGATAGAAGCGGGCGATTTTGGCTGGTTGATATACAGTGACTATGGCAATTAAATGGAGTGATGCTAACTTAGATTGTCTTGCGGCTTGCGCTTCCAGACGATACGCTTTTCGGAGTGGGCGGTGGACCTCGCAAAAGTGCGAGTTACACCTGTCAAAAGCAAAGATGTGCTCCTTCTCGCTACGCTTCACTCGCAAAAGCCGTCCTCCGCTCTGATCCTCCCGGAGTCGATCGTCTTCCAGCTTCAGCCGTACTTAATGTGTGCAAGACAGTTTGATAGCTCTTTGTAGATGGTGAAAACCAAGTAGAGTTGTCTGATATAATCTGACCGTTTTTGAAGTTAAAAAGCGGTGGAGTGTTGCTAGCTACTATGACTGTTTCGATGGACTGAGTGGAAAAAGCAATGACTCTATATATTCAGTCAGGTAATCTAAAGCTTCACCCACACTGTTCAGAAAGCGGAACTTACCATACTCTATTTCTGGACGAACACGAACTGACTTACGAACACTAACTCAAGGATTCTCCCGGAAGAACCTGCGACTCCTAGAGGATCAGTCCGCCGCGCCCTCTCAGGAAAGCGTCCGGTTCTGCAGGGAGAATCCTAAAACGTATACTACTTTACTGCCCCTCATTTTTAAAAAGACACCCCCCTTTTTAGCTAATTAACAGACTTTGCTGGCAACTACTGCAAGTTCTGGAACATCTTCAGCTTTAAAAGGCGAGGTGCTAGTAGTAATCCGATGATCGTACCGCTAATCGTTGATACGAGAAACGGCGGGAAAAAGAAAACTGCCGTAACTGTCGTGCCCATTAAGATTTTTGCATAAGGAACAGCAAAAAGTGGGGCGATAAGACCTGTACCGAGAATTTCTCCCAATCCAGCACTCCAATTCTTTTTAAACGCTTTATAAAGTATACCTGCCAACAGCGCTCCGATCATACCGCCTGGGAAGGCCAGTAGCGAGCCAGTTCCCGTCAGAACTCGCACAAGACCTGTCAGGAAAGCTACAATGACGGCAGGGATAGGTCCCATAATGATAGCTACGATCACGTTCACCGCATGCTGAATTGGATAAGCTTTAGCAATACCGGCAGGAAATGAAACGAACGCAGAACCGGCGACTGCAATCGCAACGAACATCGTCATGTAAATCATTTTACGTGTATTCATAAGTACCTCTTTTAGCTATTCAATAAGAATTTTAGTTTTTTTGAAAATGCTTCTGTAGCATGTAAAGAATCTTCAGCTGAAGCAATTGAGGAAATAACTGCAATTCCATCAGCGCCAGCATGAATAATTGACTCAACGTTCGTCATGGATATTCCGCCGATTCCAACAATCGGCATAGTCTGGAATACTGAGCGGATTTCCTTTAGTAGCTCGGGTCCTACTACAGCGGAAGCGTCACCTTTTGAAATGGTTGGATAAATAGGACCTAGTCCGACATAATCAGCGCCAATCGATTCAGCTATTCGCACTTCTTCAACATTATGAGTGGAGACACCTAGCCACTTATCAGATCCAATACGCTCGCGCACGAGAGCAGCTTGTTCATCGTCTTGACCGACATGAACGCCATCTGCATTAAGTGCTAGCGCAAGGTCTACGTCGTCATTGACGATAAAAGGTACACGGTAGACTCGGCAGAGGGCCTGGCATTTTCTTGCGAAGTTCAGCAAGTTTTCACCTACTAATGCTCCTGGCCCTTTTTCGCGCAGTTGAAAACAAGTGATCCCTCCGCGAAGGGCTGCTTCTAGCACGGCCATTGGTTCTTGGTTTCCAACGTTTTGAGTTCCCATAACAAAGTATAAACCCATCGCTTTTTTAACTTCGGCGTTTCGCATTAGCGCATCTCCTGTTTCAATTGGCTATATGCCCAGTGGTTTGTCGGTCCGTGTCCAGAGCCGAGGCGCAGTCCATTTTCAATCGCTGCCTGAATAAATTGTTTAGACTCAGCAACAGCATCAGGCATAGAGTAACCTTTTGCTAAAAAACCTGCCAGAGCCGCTGCGAATGTGCAGCCTGTACCGTGTGTATCTTTCGTATGGACAAAAGGAGTCGTCAGCGTAAACGACTGACCTTCACGATCAAGATAATAATCTCGCGCTTCTAATACATCGTTACGGTGACCGCCTTTCATCACTACCGCTTTTGCGCCCATGTCGATAATGATTTGCGCGGCTTGTTGGATTTCTTCGTCTGTAACAATTTTCATACCCGTTAATACTTCTGCTTCAGGGATATTCGGTGTCACAATGGTAGCTAATGGAATCAAGTGTTCTTTCATCGCTTGAATTGCTTGTTGCTGTAATAACGATTGTCCACCTTTAGCAATCATGACAGGATCAATGATTAAAGGGATAGGTGGATATTCTTTCAGGACAGAGGCAATCGCTGTAATAATTTCGGCTGAGAAAAGCATGCCGGTCTTACAGGCCTTTACATCAAAGTCGTCCAATATTGCGCGAATTTGTGCAACGACGCCTTCTGTTGGAACGGGATATACTCCATGTACTCCGAGCGTGTTTTGAGCAGTAACAGCCGTTAAGGCAGAGGTGCCAAATACGTTTAACTCTTGAAACGTTTTTAAGTCTGCTTGGATTCCTGCTCCGCCACCGCTATCTGAGCCTGCGATAGTTAGCGCTACTTTCACTGTCAATGAAAAAACCTCCTTCAAATTCCTTATACTAAGAACGTTTTTGGTTCCCGGTCTAACGTATGTAATGTGTTTAAAAAATTCACAGCAAAATCACCAGGACCTGTTGAGATTTTCGCCGTTTCTTCTCCTGCACGTTTATAGAATGACAATGCTTCTGCTGTTGCTTCCAGTGGACGTTCCATTCCTGCAGTTAAAAATGCACCTACGACAGAACTGAGTAAGCAACCAGTGCCCGTAATATTCGTCATCATAGGGTGCCCTCCTGTAATAGTTAGGGTAGTATGTCCGTCCGTGACGATATCTACTTCACCTGATACTGCTACGAGACATGCATGTTCACGAGCCATTACCTTAGCGATTTCTTCTACATTTGCGTTTCCTTTTCCAGCATCCACACCTTTAGCGTTCCAAGGGATATCAGCTATAGCAGCCAGTTCACCAGCGTTACAGCGAATTACGGTTACGTCCACTTCTGTTAACACACGTAGAACGCTTGATTTGCGAAATGGCGTAGCGCCTGCACCAACGGGATCCAAGACGACAGGTTTCCCCGCTACACGAGCACTATTTCCAGCTAAAATCATTGCATCTACTGTTTGTTGCTTCAACGTGCCAATGTTTAAGACACTGCAAGCTGATACTTTCGCTATATCTTCTGCCTCTTCAATTGCATCCGCCATAACAGGGGAGACTCCCATAGCTAATAGTCCGTTAGCTTGGAAATTCGCCACAACGAAATTGGTAATACAATGAATCAGAGGCTGTTCATTTCTAAGTTGTTGTATAAGTTGCATGTTTCTCTTCCCTTCTGTAAAGGTATATATACAAAAAGCCCATACAAGGATGGGCGGTTGGGTATGCGTACTACCCACTTCCCTCCGCTAGCATTTACTAGATCAGGTTCCAAGGGTTTGTATAAAAACATCTCAGCCAAAATGCCGGCACCCCTAGTGGTGAATATCAATGTGACAGCTTAAGTATAACATATCCGACTACAAGGATAAATCGATACCGGAATGAGAAGAATAGTTTATAGGAAAATGAGTGTTTGCACATACGAATGAGAGCGTAACGATATGTCATATGTTGCATAGAGCGTGGGAAAAAATTCGTTGTATGAATTGAAATAGCCAAAAAGGAGTAGATAGAAATGGAAAATTTATTTGAGATTCAAAAAATGAGCCATACATTGGATGAACTATCTTTTACTTGGACGGACAGCGGAGGGATTTATCGAGTGTACCGAAATGAGCAGCAAGTCTATGAAGGTACTGTTGCTAAATTTACTGACGATACACTTGATACCGAACATCCTTTTACATACACCGTTGAACGTGTAGAGGAAGGTCAAGTAAAAGACGTGATCGTTATTCAGACATCCGCTTTAACGGAAGTGAGGGAAGATGAGCATCCATTACAGCGCTTAGTCATTACAACAATTGCTGCTTCTTCTCAAATCGCGCTATCATGGGAACGGATTAAAGGAGTAGAGGCGTTTGATATTTACCGTAACGGAAAATTTGTACAAACAGTAGAAGATAACCGCTTCATAGATCGGGAAACATCTGTTTCCGAGTCTGTCACATACAGCGTATCTGCTAGCCGCCCGTTAATTGACAGCAATCAGCAAATGAATGTTAGTAAATCGATTGCGGCCACTATATTTGACGCTGTAGTTCCTACTAGTTCTGATAGTAAGCCGACTGAGGAGATTTATACTTTTACTATACGCGTCAATCGACGTGATGAGTTATTGCGACCCGTTGCAGACCGTAAGCGAGCGACGAGTGTGAAAGAATGGAAATTCCGCTATACAACATTTCTCCAGGAAGATATATTAAAAAATCCTAATCTGTTGTCACCGTATGCCTACTTCACAGGGGACGACCGCACGTTTGATCCAGAAGGAAAGAGTTTTCGTACGCGAGTCGATATGCAAGGTAAATTTACGGAAAACGAAAGCACGCTTACGTATACGAAAGCGACTGGACCTACAATCGGTTTGAATTATGTAAAACGTTATAAAGACCATGACCATGCTTCGGTAGATGATATTGTCATCGAACGATTAAATGAGAAAAAGTCAGATATTCATTTTGCGATTTTACATGACGTAGCCAACCCGTTGACGACTTCGCCACCTATTCACTATGAAGTCACTGGACAAATAGATAAAGAACGAAACATAAATTTAGTCGGCTATCATAATATTTCGCCTCATCATGAGATTTATTTAGCACTTGACGAAGAGGAATGGCGAACAGTGCACCGGGCTGAAAGTGAAGGGTTAGCGTACTTGTCAGGTGTGCCGGGAGACAACTATTGGCGCTATATGACATGTAATTAATATGTTCAAATAAAGCCAAATCATGCATGAAGACATATGCATGATTTGGCTTTATAAATGCTAAGGATCGTTCACTTCTTTTTAGATTATCTTTTAATGGTCTCTTTATATGATTTTCGATCAGATGTTAGCTTGGTAACTTGAACAGTTAACTTGCCAAATGAATCCTCTGTTAAGTCGAGGGCTCCATCTTTTTGATACTTTTTCCATGTCTGCAGTTCTTTGCGGTATAGTTGCTCGGAAAATCTATAAATATCGATATCTTTTTCTATAGCGTCATAGTAAGTATCCATAATTTGATCATGTACTTCCTTCTCGATATTTTGTTTAATTTGTTTTATAGAGGCTTTACCTTCGATTGTACTTAAAGTTGCTTGTAGTTTCACCGTGACATTGAACGTAATACCGTTCGTAACGACGGGTGTGATTTTCACTTTTACATCTTCAATGATGACACCCAGTTGACCCGCTGTTTCTATTGAGAGATTAAGTTCACCTCGTTTTGTTTCATTTGTCATCCATTGCAATCCGCGTGCGTTATCACCAGCGATAAATCCTTTTAAGCCATTACGTGAGATGACTCCAAGTCCTGACAAGACAGGTGCTTTTATCGGTTCATCTATAGATTCCCAGTTTTCTTTTACTGAAATGAGGGGAAGTGCGGCTTGATGTCCTGGCTCATCCAGACCGATGAGAAGTTTACGAATATTCGTAGGATAAATAAATGATTCTTGTTCGAATGAGTTCTCAGGATCACTGAGTTTGGAAAGTGTAACGGATTTATTAATGACAGGTCTCACTAACAAAACATCTTGCAAAGCATCACGTGTAGTATAAACCCAAATTTGGTAGCGAGTTTCTCTGTAGCGGATAAAGCTATCGATCACAGGGCTTAACTGTACACTTTTTAATGCTTCTTCCGAGAAGACTAAGTATGAGAAATGACCCCAAAATATTTTTTGATCTACAGAGTGATATAACTCAGTAATGGCACCATCCATTGTTTCTCCGGAAGCGTACCCAATCTCAACTTGTGGCTGGTCAGAAGAAGGTTGTTCTGACTTGGCGGTATTAGAAAAGTCAATTATTTGGGCATAGACTTCAACTTTTCCATCTTTATAGTCGATCCCCATTCCGTTAATGTAAAGCATTCGCTCAGGCTCATTGGAGTCCCAGCATCCGGCTAATAGAGCGATCGGTAATAGAATAATGCAAACTATCGATTTACTCATCGATGTTCCTCTTTTCTGCGCGTCTGATCTTCAGGGTTCAACATAGAAGGACGTTTTTTATAAGCTGTAGCAGGTAGACGAAAAATCGTTTTAGTCAGAGTATTCCAAGTCAAATCAGCAGTAATATTTAAATAAGGTACGCCAAATGTTCTAATATGAGCTAGGTATAACAGGACGAAAAAGAATGACAAATAAAAACCGAACAACCCCATAACGCCGGTTAAAATAATGGAGAAAACTCGTAAAATACTGATTGATGTGACGACTGACTGATTGACCAATGTGTAAGAAGCGATTGTAGAAGTCGCAATAATTACGATCATGGCAGGACTGGTTAAACCAGCGCGAATAGCTGCATCTCCAATAATAATACCTCCAACAACCCCGATTGTACTTCCAATAACAGAAGGTAGACGTAAACCGGCTTCTCGAAATAATTCAAATAAACCGAGCATCAGCAACATTTCAAAAACAGAAGGAAATGGAAGACCAATATTCGCCTGTACGACAGTGGATAGTAACTGTATAGGTATTTGATTTTGGTGAAATGTAGTAAGTGCCAGCCAAAATGAAGGAAGAAGAAGCCCGGCAAATAAGCTGACAGTACGTAAAAGTCGCTGAAAAGAACTAAAGAATACGGTATTTTCATTATCCTCAGGCGATTTCAATAATAAAAATAAGTTTACAGGTATGACGATCGCATAAGCGACGCCATCCATCATAATGACGAATCTTCCTCTAGCCAATGATTGAATAGCGTTATCCGGTCTGCCGGTAGTATCAGAAGTTGGAAACAGTTTAGTACTGCCGCCCATATTTTCCATGAGTAATTCTCCACTAAATACAATATCGACATCAATTGACTGCAAGTTTTGTCTGATTTTCAACAGTGTTTCTTTGCTTGCGATATCGTCAAAGTAAAGAAGGGCTACGGTAGTCTTTGAGCGTTTTCCTAATTCGAATTTTTCTACACATAAAGAATGAGTGGGCAACCGTTTTCGAATGAGCGCAATATTAATAGCAACATCCTCGATAAAGTTGTCGCGAGGTCCTTTGACAGGGATTTCCAAGCGTGTTTCTTCAGGTGAACGATTAGGCTTTTTGGAAATATCGCTGGCAAACAGCATATCCGTATCTTCAAAATACAGCAGGATATTTCCGGTATATAATAGCGTGATCAGTTCCGTTCGAGTTTTCGGTTGACTCAAACTAGGTATGTGCAAATAGGAGTCGACAGCTTCTTCAAGAACTCCATTCGTTGCGTAATTGCATACGAGCCGGACGCGTGGAACAATCACTTCGTTTAGTAGCTGAGAGTCAATCATTGCTTCACAAGTGATGAAAACAACAGATTGTGAATAGAAAGTATAATTTTGAAATCGAATATCCGCTGATTTGTGGAATAAATATTTTAATGTATCCAGCGTGATCGGCTTTTCTGTCGATTGCATAGTATTTCACCTTTTCTTTTTAGAAGATCTACTGGAAACAAAAGCAACGAGTCCAAAGAATAAAGTAAGTGTAAACAGGAAGAAAAAAGTGATGATTAATAGATAGTCCCCTTTAATTTTTAGAAACAGATGGTCACTTAATAACAGCAAAGATAAGCTTAAAAACAAGAAGGGCGGGGCAATAAATTGCCAAATGCATTTTCGGTTACCGGTTATTTTCAATAAATCTATCGCTATGTACAACAACAAGCTGATACGTATGAATCCACCAGTTAGCCATTGATAAATAGAAAAGAAGTCTAGATGTTCAAAATACCGACCAATCGCTACGAGACCCCATTCCTCGTAGGCGGGGTACCGTTGTTGTGAGGCTTCATTAGGACCGAACTCTGTAATGGCGCCAATAAGCGGTCCTATTGTTAGTCCGACTAAAATAAAAAGCATGACAGCGAAGTGCCGCCAGCGAAACGGATCCTTTACTTGATGTTGAATAAAGAGAAAGAGCATAATCTCCACAAAACCGGAGCCAGGATAGATAGCAGACTTGGCAACAGGTAACACACCATGTTCTAAAAAGGGCATTAATAAGAAATAGTCTTTTACTTGCAAATTAGTGAATGCCACAAAGAAACCCAAAATAACGACCC
This sequence comes from Sporosarcina sp. PTS2304, assembly GCF_003351785.1. Taxonomy (GTDB): domain Bacteria; phylum Bacillota; class Bacilli; order Bacillales_A; family Planococcaceae; genus Sporosarcina. Next base: position 2,581,969 of record NZ_CP031230.1, on the reverse strand, counting down.
AGAATAACACCAAAGCATTCATTATTACGATCGTTTGTAAATTTGTCGTTACCACCAAAATGCATAGAAGACTGTAAACTACCAGCAATAAAATAATGGGTGTTTTAGATAAAAACGTGGCATTAATCCATTCGAGTGTTTCAGTCATCGTAAAGACAGCTAAAATAAGCAAAAAAGCACTAGTTGTATAACGAACAATCGCAGAAGGTACCTTGCCGATGACGGAAGTTAGCCAATCTCCCAAATGAATTCGCTGCGATCGCTTATGAATATAAAGAACGAGGAATAACCATGGTAGAATTACGGTAGTAGCGAGTAAGACGGACATCCACCCATCCCTACCTGCATCTTGTAAAAGTGAAGGTATGATTGTCACATGATTTTTCAACCCTATAACTGTCATCGATAAAAAGATAACGTGTAGCACACTAATGGAATTTGAATTTTTCAATGCAACCCCTTCTAACTAAAAGTAATTTCCATTAGCATTCCCAAAAAAGCTGTATTTTATAATGGCTTTAAAAAATCGGATGATAATTAGTTGAAAGAATTTGTAAGTTCCGCTAGAATGATAGATAATTCTTGTAAGCGCATTCATTTTGCATATAGCTAATGGGATATTCATACGATAGCGTTGTGTGCAATACGAGGGCACTGAAATACAAGCTAAAATGAGAGAATAGGGAGTGTGACGCAGTATGGTACAAACTTCAGAACATCAGGTGTATGCGAATCCGAATACAGAAGGTGCAAAGGTTCATTTTAAAGAACGCTACGAAAATTTCATCGGTGGCAAATGGACAGCGCCTGTGAATGGTCAATATTTTGATAACCCAACACCTGTGACAGGAAAAGTATTCACCCAAGTGGCACGTTCTACAGCAGAGGATATCGAACTCGCTCTTGACGCAGCACACGCAGCAAAAGATGCATGGGGCAAGACATCTGTAACAGAACGATCGAATATTCTATTGAAAATTGCAGATCGTTTAGAGGAAAACTTGGAAATGCTTGCGATTGCCGAAACGTGGGAAAATGGTAAAGCAGTTCGTGAAACATTGAATGCAGACTTGCCACTGGCGATTGATCACTTCCGCTATTTTGCTTCCGCTATCCGTGCGCAAGAAGGCGGCGTCAGCCAACTGGATAACGATACGGTAGCCTATCATTTCCACGAACCGTTAGGGGTAGTCGGTCAAATCATTCCTTGGAACTTCCCTATACTAATGGCAGTTTGGAAACTCGCACCGGCGCTCGCAGCAGGAAACTGTGTGGTATTGAAACCGGCAGAACAGACTCCAGCTTCTATTCTAGTATTGGTGGAGTTAATTGAAGATCTGCTTCCGGCGGGCGTGCTTAATGTTGTCAACGGCTTTGGTCTAGAAGCTGGAAAGCCACTAGCATCCAATCCGCGTATTAGTAAAATTGCCTTTACGGGAGAAACGACAACAGGGCGCATGATTATGCAATACGCATCACAAAATTTAATTCCTGTGACATTAGAACTTGGCGGGAAATCTCCGAATATTTTCTTTGAAGATGTTATGGCGGAAGACGACGCATTTTTGGATAAAGCCATTGAAGGATTTGTGATGTTTGCTTTAAACCAAGGGGAAGTATGTACATGTCCATCGCGTGCATTAATTCAAGAATCGATTTACGATAAATTTATGGAACGTGCACTGGAACGCGTAAAAGCGATCAAAACAGGCAACCCGCTAGATCCAACAGTTATGATGGGCGCCCAAGCATCTACAGAGCAATTGGAAAAGATCCTTTCTTATTTAGACATCGGTAAGCAAGAAGGTGCGGAATGTCTGGTAGGCGGGGAACAAAATATGCTCGATGGTGATTTAAAGGACGGTTATTACGTCAAGCCGACTGTATTTAAAGGAAATAATAAAATGCGTATTTTCCAGGAAGAGATTTTTGGGCCTGTCGTAGCGGTAACAACATTTAAAGACAAAGAAGAAGCGTTGGAAATCGCAAACGACACACTTTATGGATTGGGCTCTGGTGTTTGGACACGTGATATGAATACGGCTTATCGTTTTGGACGCGGTATTCAAGCAGGTCGTGTGTGGACAAACTGTTATCATGCATATCCTGCACACTCTGCATTCGGTGGCTATAAAGCATCCGGTATCGGAAGAGAGAATCACTTACAGATGTTGGCGCATTACCAGCAAACAAAAAATATGTTAGTGAGCTATAATGAAAGCAAGCAAGGATTCTTTTAATCGAATCTTTTTAAAGGATCCGCAGTGAAATGGAGGAATCCACCATGCCAGATCGCGTAACGGCAACGGACGAAGCGCTAGCTCTAATTGAATTGCTGAAAGAAAAGCATGGTCCTTTAATGTTTCATCAATCAGGCGGTTGTTGTGACGGGTCTTCTCCTATGTGTTATGAAGAAGGCGATCTACTCATCGGTGACCAAGACGTTTTGCTAGGCTATATTGGCGATGTTCCTTTCTATATGATGAAAAGCCAGTACGAGTATTGGAAACATACGCAATTGATCATTGATGTAGTAGATGGCCGGGGGGGAATGTTTTCACTCGAAGGCGTCGAAGGTAAACGCTTCTTGACCCGGTCCCGCGCGTTTTCAGATGAAGAATACAAACAGTTAAGTCTATAAAACAACGGAGCTGTCCGGAAAGTCAGGGATATCTGATTTTCTGTGATGGCTCTTTCTTTTGGGAATGTAAAATGAGTGTACGTGTGAGGATTCTCCCTACAGAACTGGACGCTTTCCTGAGGGCACGCGGCGGACTCGCCAAAAGTGCGTTGGCGATTACGCCTGTCAAATGCCAAAATGTGCTCCTCCTCGCTACGCTTCACTCGCAAAAGCCGTACTTCGCAACGGCTATCGCTGATCCTCCAGGAGTCGCCGGTTCTTCCGGGAGAATCCTTGAATTTGTGTTGGGAATTCAGTTCGTGTTCGTCCAGAAGTTGGAGTGAGCTAAGTGACTTCTCCTTTGGTGGTGCAGAAAAATAGTATACGTGTGAGGATTCTCCCTACAGAACCGGACGCTTTCCTGAGGGCACGCGGCGGACTCGCCAGAAGTGCGTTGGCGATTACGCCTGTCGTGCTGATCCTCCAGGAGTCGCCGGTTCTTCCGGGAGAATCCTTGAGGTTGTGTCCGTAAGTCAGTTTGTGTTCGTCCAGAAATTAAGTATGGTATGTTCCGCTTCCTGAACAGTGTGGGTGAAGCTTTGGATTACCTGACTGAATGCATATAGAGTCATTTCTTTTTCCATCCAGTTCATCGAAGCAGTCATAGTAGCTGATAATACTTCACTGCTATCTAACTTTAAAAGCGGTCGCATGGTATTAGACAAGTCCACTTGGTTTTCACCCCCTACAAAGAGTGATCAACCTGTCTTGCACACACAAAGTACGGCTGAAGCTGTAAGACGATCGACTCCGAGAGGATCAGGGCGACAGGTGTAACTCGCTGTGCACTTTTGCGAGGTCCACCGCGCCCCCTCCGGAAAGCGTATCGTCTGGAAGCGAAAGCCGCAAGACACTTCAAGTCATCCTTGCTCCATCTAACAAACGAACATGAAGTAGCAGACAAGCCATTTTTAAGTCGTTGCTTATTAAGCGATAAAACGTTTCCGCTCTTCTGGTGTAGGCAACATACAAGAAAGCTCCTTCTTACCGAACCATTTATAACGATTTTTGGCAACGTAATCATATACGCGATTGCGTAGACTAGGGGGGACAATAATAAAAAGAAAAGCTAAGTGCCAAAGTCCGTCTAGCTTCTTCGCAATTCGTAGCGCAGCACCGGATTTCGTATAAGCCTTGCCATTTTCGATTAACACTAGACTATCTACATCGTCAGGAATATGATATTCTTTACGGAGCTTTTTTCCGATATCATCTTGTAACGAAGCGAAAGAAAAGTGCTGATAAGGATCACGTTTAATGATGAATTGTACACTTGCATCACAAAAGTTACATTCACCGTCAAATAATACAATTCGATTTCTATTCATATATGTTCTCTCCTTAAAAATCAGTCATACGTTATTATACCCAGTTCTAGCAGTCTTCACTCATTATAATTAGTCAGAATATTTGATTTATTTTTAGAGTTAGGTATAATAGAAGTGAGATACTGTGGAAGCCTTGTGAAAAATTTGATAGAAAGGGTGATAAAGTATGGGACGTCCATTCATTGATCCGGCAGAATTGGAGCTACGGAGAGATTCAGACTTTTTACGCTCTCTAGATATGGTTGACGAAGGTGCACCAGTACAAAATGCATTAAATGAATGTGAGAATACTATTAAAAAGCTAGAATTAATTGAAATGATGAAAGGGTTTGAACGACCAGCAACACCTAGAAGTTGTGAACTATAAAGAAAAAGTAATCCGCCTTGTATTAACTGGTAGGATTACTTTTTTATTATCGCCAAATTTCTATATCTCTTGGCGCTAGCCCGTAGGAGGCGAGCGGACTCGCATGTAATAAGGTATAGGAGGTGAGATGATGAATCAAGGACAATGTCACGGAATGTCAGGTCATCACCACGGAATGCCGGGCCCACATCATGGAATGCCCGGTCAACAACAAGGATTCCCGATGCAGCCAGTTGTTTGCCCGACTCAATACCGTTTTAATGATTGTTTTACTACACAAGAAATTCCTTATATTCATCCAATCGTAAACGTGAATCGTCATAATATAGTAGGAGTACCGCAGCACTATTATACAGAGACGACGGAAAACGTTATGGGTTCAACTATCATGCCAGGTAGAGGACCACAAGGACCGGGATTCGGACCGGGAATGGGACCAGGATTTGGACCAGGACAAGGTGGAATGTGGGGTGGCGGAGGTTGCGGTCGTCGTAGAAGATGCGGTCGCTAATTTAAGTAGAAAGAAACCGCAGTCTCGAAAGTGAGACTGCGGTTTTTTTATGGTCGTTTCGGTCAAGCTAGAAAGGCAAAGAGCGCCTTTATAGCTTGCCCTCCAACGCCTGTCGAGGCTAAGCGGCGTCTTTCTCTTTAGTTGACATCCAGCTACAACGGCTAGAGTCTCGGGTCAGAAGCCAAAGCTGCTATGTGGCAAAGAGCGCCACGTCGCATCTTCGCCATCTGCCTGTCGCCTCTGTGCAGCCGTTTCCGCTTTAGTTGACATCCAGCTACAGACGCCAGCCTCTCGGGTCGTTTCGGTCAAGCTAGAAAGGCAAAGAGCGCCTTTATAGCTTGCCCTCCAACGCCTGTCGAGGCTAAGCGGCGTCTTTCGCTTTAGTTATTCTACGTTGAAGTACCTGGCGTCTGGGTGTGCGAAGACGATGGCGGAGACGGATGCTTCTGGTTCCATCATGAATTCTTCGGTTAGGACGACGCCATGGTCTTCGGGTTTGATGAGGCCGAAGAGTTTGGCTTGGTCTTCTAGGTTCGGACACGCCGGGTAGCCGAATGAGAAGCGTTGGCCTTGGTATTTTGCTGCGAAACGTTCGCGCATAGTAAACTCTGTTGGGTCGGGGAATCCCCATTGGTCCCGGATTTCTTGGTGAATTCGTTCTGCGAATCCTTCAGCCAATTCCAAAGCCGTCGCTTGAAATGCGTGGCTTTCTAAGAATTTTCCTTGTTCTTTAAGTTCGTTCGCGTATTGACGCACGCCTTTTCCGGCAGTTACTTGCATGAATGCTACGTAATCCATTTCCCCGCTGTCGACTGTTTTTAAATAGTCCGCTAGGCAAAGGAATGGTTCTTTTGCTTGGCGTGGGAATGTGAAACGCTCGATTTCTGTTTTTGAATCTTCGGGATCATAGATAATGACATCGTCTCCATCTGCCTGGGCAGGGAAGAATTGATAAATCCCGGAAGCCGTCAGTTTATCAGATTTTAAGAACTCCGTAACCATTTCGTGAAGTTGCACCGCCCGTTCTTCTTTTTTTGCTAACATGCTATCCACATTGCCGCGTAGACCAAGGTGATGACCGATTAATGTGCGCATGTTTACATAAGGGTGTAAGTGGGCGACTGAATAATCTTTGACGACACGTCGGCGTAAGTCAGTTGGAACGAACACAGGGACATCGGTACGAACGGTTTTTACCGGACGGGGAGCAACGGCTACCTTTGTAGCGCCACGGCTCGCTTTGATTGCATCGTTCGTTTCGCGCTTTTCGAGGCTCTCTTGCAATTCATCAAGAAGAGCCTCTTTGCCTTCGCTCTGCAGTCTGTTTGCTAAATCTAATCCTTGCATAGCATCTTTCGCAAAAATAACCGGGCCGTCATATTCAGGTGCAATTTTTGTTTCTGTGAATCGTCTAGTCAAAGCAGCTCCTCCGACCATTACGGGTAAGTTGATGCCCGCTGCTTTAAAGTCTTGTGCGGTAATAACCATTTGTTGTGCGGATTTTACGAGTAAGCCCGATAAACCGACAATGTCTGGCTTTTCTTTACGAATGACATCGATTAAAGCGGCAGGTGTCACTTTAATCCCGATATCGATTACTTTAAATCCATTATTACTTAAAATAATATCTACTAAGTTTTTACCGATATCGTGAACGTCACCTTTTACAGTAGCTAAAATGATTTTACCTTTTCCACTGTCGTCCTCTTTCTTATCCATAAACTGTTCAAGATATGAAACGGAAGCCTTCATTACTTCAGCACTTTGCAGAACTTCCGCAACAATTAATTGATTGTCGTTGAATAGACGACCAACTTCAGCCATTCCATTCATTAAAGGTCCATTAATAATATCAAGCGGTGTATCGTATGTGTTCATAGCTGCTTCTAAATCAGTAATCAGACCTTCTTTCGTACCTTCTACAACGTAGTACGCTAATCGTTCAGGTACTGTTTTTGGAATATCGTCTTCCGTCTTTTCTTTTTTCTTGTCTCGGTAAAAGTCTGCGAAGTTTGCTAGTGTTTCATCCGTTGTTGTAAATAATAGATCATTCGCCAACTTGATTTCTTTCTCAGGAATAGAGGCAAAACGTTCGAGTTTTTCCGTATTCACAATCGCGTAATCCAACCCTGCTTGTGTACAGTGATACAAATAGACGGCATTTAATACTTCACGGCCCACTGGAGGCAAACCGAATGACACGTTACTAACACCGAGAGTTGTTAATGTACGAGGTAAAGCTTCCTTGATTAATCGAATGCCTTCAATTGTTTCGACAGCGGAACCGATATACTGCTCATCGCCTGTTCCGACAGGGAAAACAAGTGGATCGAAAATAATATCTTCTGGTGCAATTCCCCATTTATTGACGAGTAAGTCATAGGAGCGTAGCGCGATTTCCAGTTTACGTTCTCTTGTCACAGCCATTCCTATTTCGTCGATTGTACCTACAACAACAGCTGCGCCATACTTTTTGACGAGGGGCAATACAGCGTCAAAACGTTCTTCGCCATCTTCTAAGTTAATAGAGTTAATAATGGCTTTCCCTTGAGAAAACTTCAATGCTTCTGCAATGACATTTTCATCTGTAGAGTCAATGACTAAAGGAACTTTCACCTTTTTCACAACTTCTTTCATGAAACGTGTCATATCATACAACTCATCACGGTCTGGGTTAGCTAAACAAATATCCAATACGTGTGCACCGCGCTTTACTTGGGCACGGGCAATTTCAGACGCTTCTTCAAACTTCTCGTCAACGATCAGTTGTTTAAATTTACGTGATCCGATAACGTTTGTACGTTCTCCGATTAATAGAGGACGTAATGTATCGTCATAAAGCAAAGGCTCGATTCCCGAAATCGCATGACCGTGAGATTCTTCCGGCATTTTGCGGGGCGCCTTATCTTTAACCGCTTCGCGAATAGCACGGATATGATCAGGTGTCGTTCCGCAACATCCACCTACCATATTAAGCCACCCTTTATCTGCAAAGCCTTCAAGTTTCTTTGATAGAGACTCAGGGGACTCATGATAATGACCTTCCTCGTCAGGTAATCCGGCATTTGGATAGCATGTAACATAGCTAGTCGCCAAGTCTGATAATGAACGCAAGTGGTCAGTCATAAATTCAGGACCCGTGGCACAGTTCAAGCCTACTGACAGGGGAGTGACGTGTTCAATAGAGATGTAAAATGCTTCAATACTTTGACCCGCGAGTGTTGTCCCCATTGGTTCAATGGTACCCGAAATCATAATAGGCACTTCGCGTCCAAGCTCCTCAAAAGCTTTCTTTATACCGATCGTACCTGCTTTGACGTTTAACATGTCTTGACTGGTTTCCATCAACAGTAAGTCACAACCTGCAGCTACAAGTGCTTTTGCCTGGACGTAAAAGTCATTGGATAATTCATCAAATGTAATACCGCCAGTAACGGAAAGTGTTTTAGTAGTCGGTCCGATAGCGCCAGCGACGAAACGCGGCCATTCAGGGGTTGAATACTTATTCGCACTTTTCTTCGCGATTTCAACAGACTTTGTGTTGATTTCATCTGCACGATGACCGAGGGAAAATTCATTTAGAACGAGTGGAGTTCCACCAAATGTGTTAGTACAAATAATATCTGCGCCAGCCTCCAAGTATTCATCATGAATTTTCTCTAAAATATCAGGTCGTAATACGCTTAAGTACTCATTACAACCGTCGTATTCTTCGCCGCCGAAATCTTCTGTAGAGAGGTCTTCTGCTTGCAGCATTGTCCCCATCGCGCCATCAATGATAAGGATTCTTTTATCTAGTTGCTCTTCAATAGGATGTCTCTGCATGTGTCAATTCCCTCTCCTTCTTTTCATCTAACTCTTTAATGTACTCATACAATTCAAGTGTCATATCGTAGCGCAAGAATGGTGTAATCAAGTAGATGCCGTTGAAATACTTTGCAGCCGTCTCGATTAACTCTTTCGCAATTTCAATACCTGTCGCGGTAGATTGCTCTCGATCATCTCCGCACTCACGCATTCTTTCCAATACTTCCTCGGATAACTTAATCCCCGGAACTTCATGATGTAAAAATTCAGCATTGCGAATATTCGTCAAAGGCATAATCCCGATGAAGATAGGAGTATCTAAATGTTTCGTAGCTTCATACACGTCAATAATCTTTTCTTTCGTATAGACAGGCTGGGTAATGAAATAATCTGCACCGGCTTCGATTTTCTTCTCTAACCGCTGCACCGCCCGCTCAATAACACGCACGTTCGGATTGAATGCGGCAGAAACAGAGAAGTTCGCTTTTTTACGCAAAGGCTTACCGGAGAATGAAATTCCTTCGTTCAATTGTTTAATCAACTGCAGTAATTCCATACTGGAGACATCATAGACACTTGTAGCTCCTGGGAAGTCGCCTACTTTTGTCGGATCACCGGTAACTGCCAAAATGTCATGGATACCTAATGCGTCAAGTCCCATTAAGTGTGACTGTAGGCCAATCAAATTGTGGTCACGGCAAGTTAAGTGAACGAGTGGTCGAATATTATGCTGCATTTTAATGATCGAACCCATCGCCATATTGCTAATACGTGGAGAAGCTAATGAGTTATCTGCCATTGTGACAGCATCAACACCTGCGTCATATAAAAGGTTGGCGCCTTTAATGTAATCTTCAGTCTCTAAATGGCGTGGTGTATCGAGCTCTACGATAACAGTGCGTTCTGTTTTCGCTTTTTCATGAAGCGGCTGATGTTTAACTGGACCGGCTTCTTGAATAATTATTGGTTTTGCAGGTGCTACCACTTTTTCAGTGACAGGAGCCAATCCTTCCAAGCGTGTTTTTGCTGCTTTAATATGCTTAGGCGTTGTGCCACAGCATCCGCCGATTAAACGAACACCCTGATCACGTAGTAACACTGCAGCACGTCCGAAGTACTCGGCTTCTGATTCGTAGACGATTCGGCCGTCTTCAACGTCTAGCAAGCTTGCGTTAGGGAAAGCCGATAAGAATGCTTTATTCGGCAATGTGACGTTTTCGAATGCCTGTATTGTATGGTAAGGCCCTAGGCGGCAATTCACTCCTACGATATTTGCGCCGAGTGATTCTAACTGGTGCAGTGCATCATTTAATGAAAGACCATTTTGCAGGACACCTGGATCATGCATGGAAACTTGAGCGATTAATGGAACGTCTGTAATCTGACGCAATGTAGTAACGACAGACGAAAGTTCCTCAAAGTCATAATACGTCTCTAATAGTAAGCCATCTGGATCACCTGAAAGTAATGCATTAGCTTGTTCCAGCACGACTTTCTGGATTTCGTCTAATGAAGCATCGCTTTTTCTAATGCCACGCAAACCGCCGATTGTGCCCAGTACAAATTGTCCCCCAGGTGCTGCAGCACGTTTTGCAATTTGAATAGCAGCTTTATTGAACTCTGTAACGCGGCTTTCCAATCCGTAACGAGCCAATTTCACCGCATTCGCACTATACGTATTCGTTTGAATTACATCTGCCCCCGCAGTAATGTAATCTTGGTGAATTTTTTCGACAATTTCAGGTTTCTCTATATTTAGTTCCTCGTAGCAATAATCAATTCCGTATGAATACAAAATCGTTCCCATTGCCCCATCCGCTGTGAGGACATTTGTTTGAAGTTTCTCTAGCAATGACATGATCCAGTCTCCCCTTTATCTTTTATAATCCAGCTGCATCCACATACGCTTTCACTTAATCTGACAGACTGTGAAGCTACTAGCGGTTTGAGCGGTATCTACTACTTTTTGATAATCAAAAAAAGCCTTCAAGAAAAAGAAGGCTTTGTAATCTAAACGACTAGTTCCCTCTCATCTTTCAGTCTGCCCTAAGGACATACCGCTGGAAGTAGCACCTTGCCTACTATGGCTGGTTGCTGAAGCGTCGACGGGCCAGTCCCTCGGCTTCTCTTGATAAGATATGTTTCTTATTAAATTATTTCGATAATTCTAATTCATATCATAGCGAGTTTGTCGGTAATCGTCAAGTGAACGTTTAGTGAAGTTAGTAAAGAGGCGTGAGTGCATAGAGAAAATGGGCAAGATGTGATAAAATTAAAAGAATAACTTGAAAAGGTGAGCGATTATGCAATTTTTTAAATACTCGGTTCCGATTGCTTTTTTAGTCGGTACGATTGCTTGGATTATGTTAGGTACTAGTTATGAAGAAGTTCCTTATGATTCGCGTGTTTATATTACATTTGCTGCTGCTATATTTAGTGGTGTCATTGCTTTTGTTTTATTCAGGAAAGAAAAAGAAGAAAAAATTGATGAAAAGAAGTAAAGTTATGCCGTTTCGAACTGTAACCACACTCTAAGGTAGAGTCGGTTACAGTTCTTTTGTTAATTTCAAGCCTATTGTTTCTAAAGAAAGGAATGATCTTTTGGAAATGAGATGCTTTTGACAAGAAATTGTAGAGGTGGTGTTTGTTTAGAAGTTGGAGTGGGGTAAGTGACTTCTTCTGTGCAGTGCGGAAAAGTAGTGTGCGTGCTAGGATTCTCCCTCCAGAACCGGACGCTTTCCTGAGGGGACGCGGCGGACTCGCCAGAAGTGCATTGGCGATTACGCCTGTCGTCCTGATCCTCCAGGAGTCGCCGGTTCTTCCGGGAGAATCCTTGAATTTGTGTCGGGAAGCCAGTTAGTGTTCGTCCAGAAATTAAGTATGATATGTTCCCCTTCCTGAACAGTGTGGGTGAAGCTTTGGATTGCCTGAGTGAATGCATATAGAGGCATTTCTTTTTTCACTCAGTTCGTCGAAACAGTTATAGTAGCTAACAACACTTCACCGCTATCTAACTTCAAGAGCGATCACATCATATTAAACAAGTCTACTTGGTTTTCACTACCTACAAAGAGGTATTTAACTGTCTTGCCTACACAAAGTACGGCTTGCGCTGGAAGACGATCGACTCCGGGAGGATCAGGACGACAGGTGTAACTCGCAACGCACTTTTGCGAGGTCCACCGCGTCCCCTCCGGAAGGCGTATCGTCTGGAAGCGCAAGCCGTAAGACACTCCCAGTCAGCCTCACTCCATCTAACTCCACTGTATTCGGGCAATCAAAGTCGCACATTTTTTCTATCACTTAAATTTATGTTAACTATAGTTAAATATAAGTTGACACATTATGAGTTAACATATATTATTTTTGTAGTAACTAAAAAGATAGAGGTGACATAGTGACGACAGCAACAGAAAAGCATACTAAAAGCAGATTTAGCGCATTAACTATTGTATACAGTGGAATGTTCGCAGCATTAATGATGATTGGGGCGAATATTACTTCGTTTGTGCCGTTTTTAGTCGTAGGCGGTGTACCTATTACACTACAAACATTTTTTGCTATTTTGTCGGGATTATTACTAGGAAGTCGATTGGGAGCACTTTCGATGACGATCTATATGTTGATCGGCCTTGCCGGGGCACCCGTGTTTGCTAAGTTTCAAGGAGGTTTCGGACAAATTTTAAGTCCGACATTCGGTTTCATCGTTACGTTTATACTGATTGCGTATATAGCGGGGAAAATCGTGGAACATCAACGGACAGTCACCGCATTTATTGGCGCCGCACTACTGGCGACAACAGTTAACTATTTACTAGGTACAAATTGGATGTATTTTGCCTATAAATTTTGGGCTGCGGCACCTGATGCTTTTACATATAAGGTCGCTTGGCTTTGGATGATTCCACCGTTACCTAAAGACATTGTATTAGCAGTACTAGCCGGGGTATTTGCACATAGAATCTCGAAACATTTGAAAGTGAGGTGTACATTTTGACTACTTATCAACAATTGGCCGATCGTGTTTTGCAAGGACATATTCTCACGGATTCCGAAGCATTATCTATTTTAACTAGTCCTGATGAAGATTTACTATTATTACTTCATGCCACGTATTCTATTCGTTCCCATTACTATGGAAATAAAGTGAAGTTAAATATGATCATTAATACGAAATCGGGATTATGTCCCGAAAACTGTGGCTATTGTGCACAGTCCATCATCTCAAAAGCACCTGTCGAAAAGTATGCCATGATGAAGTCAGAAGAGATCTTAGCAGGCGCAGAGCGTGCAGCTGCCAATAAAGCAGGTACGTATTGTATCGTAGCCAGTGGCCGCGGACCGCGCGACAGTGAACTTGAAATCGTCATTGATTCTGTGAAACAAATTAAAGAAAAACATCAAGGAATGACAGTCTGTGCATGCCTCGGTATCTTGAAGCCGGAGCAAGCTGTCCGTCTGAAAGAAGCAGGTGTTGATCGATACAACCATAATCTCAACACTTCAGCAGAGCATCATGAGAGTATTACGACTTCACATACTTATGATGATCGAGTGAATACAGTAGGACATGCAAAAGAAGCGGGAATCTCTCCTTGTTCGGGCGTAATTGTCGGGATGCGTGAGACGAAGGAAGATGTCATCTCAATGGCCCATAGTTTACGTGTTTTAGATGCAGACTCTATTCCGGTCAACTTCCTTCATGCGGTAGATGGTACGCCGTTAGAAGGAACATCTGAACTGGATCCGCGTTACTGCTTAAAAGTTCTTTGCTTATTCCGTTACATCAATCCGACAAAAGAGATCCGAATCTCGGGTGGACGCGAAGTAAATCTTCGTAGCCTACAGCCGCTTGGTCTTTATGCTGCGAACTCAATCTTTATCGGTGACTATTTAACGACTGCGGGTCAAGAACACGATCAAGACCGAAAGATGTTAGAAGATATGGGATTTGAAGTAGATCTGGAGCCCTTAAAAAAAGAACCGGTGACTACGTAAAGCCGCATTATATGACTGTTTATATGAAAGTTAATAGATGCATTACTTATGAACAGAAAGTATTCCTTTTGAGTAATCTAAAAAAAAGTTGAAACAAAACCTAAATCATTCATGAAGGATCGTGCAATTCTCCTTCATATATGATTTAGGTTTACTTGTGTTTTCATCCATTTAAAAAGACAAAGAACTGTGAATAAATGGTTATGAATTGTGACAGCCTATGAGGATATGGTTGAAGAGAAATTGTGCGGATTTCCGATCAAAAGAATTGCATCCGACCTAAATTCTGCGATACAATCAAGTCAAAGATAGTCAAAGTCAACTGAGAAGTGAGCAGAAATGAGGTGACGAGATGCGGAATATTTCTGACATTATAGAAGGGTATTTGAAGTCCATTATCGAAAAGGAAGAGAATGCTTCTATTGAAATCAAGCGCAATGAGATTGCCGAAAGATTTCAATGTGTACCTTCGCAAATCAACTATGTAATCAAAACGCGCTTCACGGTCGAAAGAGGTTATGCAGTTGAATCAAAACGTGGCGGAGGGGGCTATATACGAATTTATCGTGTGCAGTCGAATTCGCGTAAAGATTTGCTGGAACAAGCATTGGACATTTTAGAGGCAGAAGCTTCCTCCACAATGGCGGAAGATGTAATTTACCGTTTGACCGAAGAAGAAATTATTTCTGAGCGAGAAGCAAAACTGATGTTAGCTGCAGTGGGTCGTACTACACTGCGTTATATGTTACCTGAACGGGATGCATTACGTTCGCGTATACTTCGCGCCATGTTAGTTACGCTATTATATGAAGAAGTGGAATGAGGTGGATACAGATGCTTTGTGAAAACTGCAAAGAACGACCTGCAACTGTAGTCTTTAAACAAGAGACCATGAATGGTGTAACAGAGAAGCATTTGTGTGATAAATGCGCGTTTTATTCTCAGACATTTTCTTTTAGTCCTGATCAAGAGCCGTTATCTATTCAGCAGTTTTTAACGCATTGGCTTGGTGGTTCTGATTTACTATCGGAACAGAAGCCTAACGAGGTAATAGTTGGACGGGAATGCCCGAATTGTAGTTTGACATTTCATCGTTTTTTAGACATCGGAAAGTTTGGATGTGCAACTTGTTATGACACATTCAGAGAACAATTACCCCGTGTATTTGCCAAATTGCATAATGGCAATACGAGTCACAATGGGAAAATTCCAGTCTCTCTCAATGAACGCTTTGCTTTAAAAAAGAAATTGGAAGACATACGTGTGAAAATGCGTGAAGCAGTGGATGCTGAACGCTTTGAAGAAGCAGCAACATTGCGTGATGAGGCCAATCAAGTCAAACAGCAATTGGCTGATGGAGGTGATGATCAAGATGTCATTTGAAAAATTCATCAAACGAGAATTGACTGGCTGGATGGTTGCGGAAGGCGAACATTCAGACATCGTTCTCTCTACGAGAATCCGTCTGGCACGCAATTTGCGAGACCATCTATTTCCTATATGTGCTTCTGAAGAACAAGCTAAACTTGTCAACGAAGCAGTGGATCAGGCAGTAGCTATGATGGAAGAACTTCATTTTGAAGGAAGCACGATGGCAGAATTATCCTCTCTGGAACGCCAAATTTTAGTGGAAAAGCATTTAGTTAGTCCACAGTTAATTGATATGAAAAGGTATGGATCCGTTCTGTTATCAGAAGACGAAACGATCAGTATTATGGTGAATGAAGAAGATCATATTCGCATTCAATGTATTTATCCGGGCTTTCAAATCGATACTGCCTATGAACAAGCGGATAAAGTGGATAGCGAATTAGAACAAAACCTAGAGTATGCATTCGATGAAACATTTGGCTATTTGACTAGCTGTCCTTCGAATACAGGGACGGGAATGAGAGCTTCTGTCATGATGCATTTGCCTGCGCTCACTATTACTAAACAAATCGAACGGATCATTCCGGCCATTTCGCGTTTAGGCATGGTAGTACGCGGAAGTTACGGTGAAGGTAGTGAAGCACTCGGCAATATTTATCAAGTGTCCAATCAAATTACACTTGGTAAGTCAGAACAAGAGATTTTGAAGGATTTGGAGAGTATCGCGAAGCGTTTGATCGCGCATGAAAAGAAATCACGCGAATTGCTTCTTGCGAAATCCGAAGTACATCTAGAGAATCGCTTATACCGATCTCTCGGGACGATTACACATGCCAGAATACTACCTTCAGCAGAAGCGGCTAAATGTTTGTCTGACGTCCGTTTGGGTATTGATTTAGGTATCATTAAAAATATTAATATGACCATTTTAAATGAGCTCATGATTTTTATGCAGCCAGGTTTTCTTCAACGATATGAGGGTACAGAATTAACATCGGATCAGCGTGATATTCTTCGCGCCCAGTTATTTCGGGATCGGCTACTCATGGAGAAGGCGGAAGTGGAAAACGACACTCCGGAAAAATAATAAGCAAACATTTTGCAAGTTGGCCTAATTAGTTTTATAATTAATCAAAGATAGTCAAAGTCAATGTTAGGTAAATGGTTTTTTACGCAACAAGTTGAATATGTATAGTAATGCGGAGTAAAGCAAGGGTGCTTCCATTGGCATACCATAG
This sequence comes from Sporosarcina sp. PTS2304, assembly GCF_003351785.1. Classification (GTDB taxonomy): domain Bacteria; phylum Bacillota; class Bacilli; order Bacillales_A; family Planococcaceae; genus Sporosarcina. Next base: position 2,565,669 of record NZ_CP031230.1, on the reverse strand, counting down.
AATATATCTACTGATGAAGGAAAGAGGGGAATGGATATGATGTTCAATCGATTTACACAACGTGCACAAAAGGTTTTACAGCTCGCTCAAGAAGAGGCAATCCGCTTAAAGCATGAATCTATCGGCACGGAGCATATTTTACTCGGTTTAATCCGTGAAGGTGGCGGCATTGCGGCAAAAGCTTTAGAAGCGATTAATGTGAATGCAGATACTATCGAACGGGAAGTAGAAATTCTTGTAGGCGTAGGTTCGAAAGATGTAGGCCCGATCGTTCATTATACGCCACGCGCAAAACGTGTGATAGAGCTTTCAGTCGATGAATCACGTAAATTGGGTCACTCTTATATTGGTACAGAACATATTTTATTAGCCCTGATTCGCGAAGGTGAAGGTGTGGCTGCACGTGTGCTGAACAATGCAGGTGTCAGCTTGAACAAAGCTCGCCAGCAAGTGCTTCAATTACTTGGCAATGATGAAAGTTCAATTAGCAGTGCGGCGAATTCTACTTCAGCTGCTACGCCGACTCTAGACAGTTTAGCTAGAGACTTAACTGAAATTGCACGTGAAGGGACGCTGGATCCAGTCATCGGACGCAGTAAAGAAATTATGCGCGTAATTGAAGTGTTGGCTCGACGTACAAAAAATAACCCGGTACTTATTGGGGAACCAGGTGTAGGTAAAACGGCCATTGCTGAAGGTTTGGCACAGCAAGTCGTCAATAATGAAGTGCCTGAAATTCTTCGTGATAAACGTGTAATGACTCTCGACATGGGTACTGTTGTAGCAGGTACGAAATATCGCGGTGAGTTTGAGGATCGAATGAAAAAAGTGATGGAAGAAATACGCCAAGCGGGTAACATTATTTTATTCATCGATGAACTGCATACGTTGATTGGTGCGGGAGGAGCAGAAGGTGCAATTGATGCATCAAATATTTTAAAACCTTCACTTGCCCGTGGAGAACTGCAATGTATCGGTGCCACGACGCTTGATGAATACCGGAAATATATTGAGAAAGACGCAGCGCTTGAACGCCGTTTCCAGCCGATTCAAGTAGATGAGCCGACTGTAGAAGAAACGATTCAAATTATTAAAGGACTGCGTGATCGCTATGAAGCGCATCACCGGGTGAAGATTACAGATGAGGCTGTAGAAGCGGCGGCGAAAATGTCTGATCGATATATTTCAGACCGTTTCCTACCGGACAAGGCGATTGATTTGATAGATGAAGCAGGTTCGAAAGTTCGACTTCGTTCTTATACCACACCGCCTAACTTGAAAGAGCTTGAGGTGAAGTTAGAAGCGATTCGTTCAGAAAAGAATGCAGCAGTTCAAAGCCAAGAGTTTGAAAAAGCGGCTTCTTACCGTGACAAAGAACAGAAGATGAAAGAAGAGTTGGAAACTACGAAAGCCGCGTGGAAAGAGAAGCAAGGTAAGACTGAATCTGAAGTGACAGTTAATGATATCGCGTCCGTTGTAGCGATGTGGACAGGAGTCCCAGTTGATAAAATTGCTGAAACCGAGTCTGCCAAACTGCTCAATATGGAAGAAATTCTTCACGAACGAGTAATTGGTCAGAATGAAGCGGTTCTTGCGATTTCGAAAGCAATTCGCCGTGCACGAGCGGGATTAAAAGACCCTAAACGACCGATTGGTTCATTTATCTTCCTTGGTCCAACAGGCGTAGGTAAAACTGAGTTAGGCCGTGCATTGGCAGAAGTAATGTTCGGTGATGAAGATGCGATGATTCGTATCGATATGTCCGAGTATATGGAAAAGCATGCGACATCCCGTTTAGTAGGATCGCCTCCAGGATACGTAGGTTATGAAGAAGGCGGTCAACTGACTGAAAAAGTTCGTCGTAAGCCATATTCAGTCGTCTTACTAGATGAAATTGAAAAAGCGCATCCCGATGTTTTCAATATTCTGTTGCAAGTATTAGAGGATGGACGCTTAACTGACTCAAAAGGACGCACGGTGGATTTCCGTAACACGGTTATTATTATGACATCTAACGTCGGTGCGACAGAGTTGAAGAAGAATCGCTACGTAGGATTCAATATCGGTGACGGAGACTCAGGCTATGAAGATATGAAGGAAAAAATGCTTGCTGAATTAAAGAAAGCGTTTAGACCTGAATTCCTAAACCGTGTGGATGACATGATTGTGTTCCATTCACTTGAAAAAGAGCACTTACGTCAGATCGTTAGCTTAATGGCGAATGAACTTTCTAAGCGCTTGGCGGAACAAGACATCGAGTTAGTATTAACCGAGGCAGCAATGGACAAAATTACTGATGAGGGGTACGATCCGGAATATGGAGCGCGTCCACTACGTCGTGCATTGCAAAAGCATGTTGAGGACCGTTTATCTGAAGAGTTGCTCGAAGGTAAAGTCTTAATGGGTGAAAAAGTAATAATTGACGTAGAAGATGAGAAGTTTGTAGTAAAGACGGAAAAGCAAACACAACCAGTAGAAAATTAATTGAATGATGATGAGGATAGCTCGCTCGCTTAGAAATTTAAAAAGCGCAGCGAGCTGTCCTTTTCGTCTTTCCAATAAGGAGTTTGTATATGGCAAAGCGTAAATCGAAATTTATGTGTCGTTCATGCGGATATGAGTCCGCTAAATGGATGGGACGCTGTCCGGGTTGCGGAGAATGGAATACGATGGATGAAGAAGTAGAGATTGTTCAAAAAGGACCGCGTGGCGCTTTTCAGCATGGTGATAAGGTAAAACAGAAAGCATTGCCTATTAGTAAAGTGGAAACGGTGGAAGAACCGCGTGTGAAAACAGAACTGGAAGAACTAAACCGTGTGTTAGGCGGGGGAATTGTTCCGGGGTCTCTAATTTTAATCGGAGGAGATCCGGGGATCGGTAAATCTACGTTGTTGCTCCAAGTATCTTCTTTGTTAGCGAACCAACAGCAGCGTGTGCTTTACATTTCAGGTGAAGAGTCTATTCGTCAGACGAAACTGCGAGCAGAAAGATTAGGCGTAAAATCAGACGAACTTTATATTTACGCAGAGACAGATCTTAGCATGATTCATGAAACAGTGGATGAAGTGCAGCCGAAGTTTGTAATTGTCGACTCCATCCAGACGGTACATCATCCTGAAGTTACCTCAGCACCGGGGAGCGTCTCCCAAGTACGTGAGTGTACAGCAGAACTGATGAGAATAGCAAAAACACAAAACATCGCTATATTCATCGTCGGTCATGTAACCAAGGAAGGTCAAATTGCCGGGCCACGGCTGCTTGAACATATGGTAGATACGGTATTGTATTTTGAAGGGGAACGACACCATACCTATCGGATTCTACGCAGTGTGAAAAACCGTTTTGGTTCAACAAATGAGATCGCGATATTCGAGATGTTGCAGTCTGGATTAAAAGAAGTGTTGAACCCCTCGGAATTATTTTTACGTGAACGTTCACAAGGCGGAGCAGGTTCCACTATTGTAGCGTCTATGGAAGGTACGCGGCCTATTCTAGTAGAAATACAGGCGTTAATGACGGCTTCTAGTTTTAATTATCCGAAGCGAATGGCAACGGGATTGGAGCAAAATCGTGTGTCGCTCCTAATGGCTGTACTGGAAAAACGTGCAGGAATGCTATTGCAGACACAAGATGCGTATATTAAAGTGGCCGGTGGCGTGAAATTGGATGAGCCGGCAATCGACTTGGCTGTATTGCTTAGCATCGTCTCCAGTTATAAAGATACAGCTGTAGGAGCAAGGGATTGTTTTGTTGGAGAAGTGGGGTTAACAGGTGAGGTAAGAAGGGTATCTAGAATAGAACAACGTGTGACAGAAGCAGCTAAGCTTGGATTTGATCGAGTCATCATCCCGGCATCGAACATGGGCGGATGGGATATTCCGTCCGGCATTGAAGTTGTTGGTGTAGAAACTATTAAAGAAGCGCTGGGTATCGCATTTAAATGATTAATCTCTAACAACTTTCACTGGAACCAGCTAATTTTAGTAGAAATAGTGGGGGAATTTAAGGATTCCTCCACTTAACCTAAGCAGTTGTCTACAATTCGTTGTATACTAATAGGAAAGAAAAGGAGGTGGAAGAATATGTTGAAAAGAGTAGTTCAATTTTCTTTCCTGCTAATCGGGGGAACGCTCGGTGTTCTATTTTTACCGTACTTATTCACCATGTTTGCATTCACGTCAAGACCTATGATTGAGAATGCATATGTAGAAGCCATTTTAGGAGCCATTATTCTATATTTATTTAGCTTATTTTTAACAGAACCGATTGTGAACTTTATTAAATGGATTGAAGAGCGACTTTTGAAAGCACCTATTATGGACTTATTATTTGGTACGGTTGGATTAATTGGCGGTCTGAGTGTAGCGTTTTTATTTAGCTTCGGATTAAACGCTATCGAAATCCCTTTCATTTCATCTGTTGTGCCTGTATTGCTATCTATTCTCTTAGGATATTTAGGATTTCAAGTAGGCTTTAAAAAGCGTGAAGAATTTATCGGGGCTATGTCTAGTATGCGTAATACGACTGCAAAAAAGAAAGAGCCTGTTGAAGTGATAGAACCGATTGCGCCGCAGAAAGATGTGTACAAATTATTAGACACAAGTGTAATTATTGATGGGCGAATCGCAGACATTGTAGCGACTGGTTTTTTACAAGGGATTTTAGTTGTTCCTCAATTCGTGTTGACGGAACTTCAACATATCGCAGATTCTTCTGATACGTTGAAACGAACGAAGGGCAGACGAGGATTAGATATTCTTAAACGTCTACAAAATGATGACGGTCCGCATGTGTTAATTACGGATGAAGATATTCCGAATGTGGCCGAGGTCGATTTAAAACTTGTAAAGCTGGCAAAAAAAATGCAGGGGCTTGTCGTGACAAATGATTTTAATTTAAATAAAGTGTCTGATCTGCACGGGGTAGCTGTATTGAACATCAATGACTTGGCTAACGCTGTGAAGCCGGTTGTCATTCCCGGTGAAGAGATGCACGTAGTAGTTATAAAAGATGGTAAAGAACATAATCAGGGTGTAGCTTATTTAGATGATGGGACGATGATTGTTATTGAAGAGGGCAGATCGCATATCGGTCAGGCAATCGATGTTGAAGTAACGAGTGTCTTGCAAACATCTGCTGGGCGGATGATTTTCGCAAAACCAAAAGGTCGATGAATTGGCGAAAGAAAGCAGAGGGACGAACGTGAGATATACAGTAATGATTCCTGCTGCGGGTAGCGGTACGCGCATGGGTGCGGGAAAAAACAAGCTATTTCTGAAAATTGGTGAACATCCTATTTTGTATCATACAGTCAGTATATTTCAACAGGATCCCCAATGTGAAGAAATCATTCTGGCGGTTAAAACGGAAGAACAGGCAACTATTCAGGAAATTCTTAAAGAACATAGTAATATAACATTTGTTGAAGGTGGAGGCGAGCGGCAAGACAGCGTAGCAGCTTGTATTGCAGCATATAAAGGTGAAGGCATCGTGCTTGTGCATGATGCTGCGAGACCTTTCCTCAACTCCTTAGTTATAGAAGCGCTTGTCCGCAAGGCAAATGATACGGGTGCCGCGATTGCTGCTGTGAGAGTGAAGGACACGATTAAGTTCGCGGAAAACGGCACTGTTCAGCAAACCGTCGATCGTGAGAAACTATGGATGGTTCAAACGCCACAAGCTTTTCGGTATGAATTATTGAAAAAGGCCTCTGACCAAGCGATTCAAGACGATTTCTTAGGGACTGACGAATCGATGCTTGTGGAACGTCTTGGATACGATGTAAGCATTGTAGAAAGTTCGTATGATAATGTGAAAATGACAACCCAGGAAGATTTAGCAATCGGTGAAATCTTGCTGGCTAGAAGAAAGTAGGATGAATGATGTTTCGAATTGGACAAGGTTTTGATGTACATGCATTTGCTGAAGACAGACCGTTAATTATCGGGGGGATTACAATTCCTCATACGAAAGGATTAATCGGTCACTCAGATGCAGATGTATTATTGCATACGGTCACTGATGCTGCTCTTGGAGCGATTGGAAAAGTAGATATTGGTACACACTTCCCTGACACAGATGAAGCGTTTAAAGACGCAGATTCTGCAGTGCTGCTTGAAAAAGTATGGGCGATGGTAAAAGAAGAAGGGTATCATCTTGGGAATATTGATTGTACGATTATTGCGCAACGGCCAAAAATGGCGCCTTATATAGGTGACATTCGTCAGCGAGTGGCAGAATTACTGGAAGCTGACCTGACACAGGTAAATGTTAAAGCGACTACTACTGAACGCTTAGGTTTCCCTGGTCGCGAAGAAGGAATCGCCGCAATGGCAACTATTTTATTGATGAAAAATCAGTGACTTTCAAAACATTCGACAGAGTGCTAAAATAGATAGACGATTATGCCAAGGTGTAATAGAAATAGAACGGAGAGGTAAACTTATGACACAAGAAGTACGTGTGCGCTACGCACCAAGTCCGACTGGCCAATTACATATCGGCGGAGCACGGACCGCTTTATTCAACTATTTATATGCTCGACACTATGATGGTAAATTCATCATTCGCATTGAAGATACAGATACTGAACGTAATATTGAAGGCGGCGAATTATCGCAGCTGGAAAACTTAACATGGCTAGGTATTCATCATGATGAGTCTATCGACGTGGGAGGAGAGTATGGACCGTACCGTCAGACAGAACGTTTAGATTTGTATAATAAATATGCAGATGACATGCTGGAGAAAGGTCATGCATATAAATGTTTCTGTACCCCTGAGGAATTGGAAGAAAAACGCGACGCACAAAAAGCGGCTGGTATTGCAGCTCCAATGTATGACGGTACATGCCGTCACTTAACAGCTGAGCAAGTAGCAGCAAAAGAAGCGGCAGGACTTTCCTACAGTATTCGTATGCGTGTGCCTGAAAATGTCACGTATACGATTGACGACTTAGTTCGCGGAACCGTAACATTCGAATCAAAAGATATTGGTGATTGGGTAATTGTTAAAACAAACGGTATCCCGACATATAACTATGCAGTAGTAGTGGATGATCATTTGATGAAGATTTCCCATGTCTTCCGTGGAGAAGAGCACTTAACGAACACTCCGAAGCAGTTGATGATATACGATGTATTCGGCTGGGATCACCCGCGGTATGGTCACATGACATTGATCGTTAATGAAGAACGGAAAAAACTTTCAAAGCGCGATGAGTCTATTATTCAGTTCATCACACAATATAAGGATTTAGGGTATTTACCTGAGGCGATGTTCAATTTCTTCGCACTATTGGGATGGTCTCCAGGTGGAGAAGAAGAGATCTTCTCGCATGATGAGCTAGTCAAATTATTTGATGAGACTCGTTTGTCTAAGTCACCTTCTATGTTTGATACGAATAAGCTAACATGGGTAAACAACCAATATATTAAAAAGCTTTCTCTTGAAGAAGTGATCGATTTGACATTGCCTCATCTGCAAGCGGCTAATTTAGTATCAAAAGAAATGACGGCTGAAGAACAACAATGGGTTCATGATCTAATTGCTTTATATCATGGACAGTTAAGCTTCGGTGCTGAAATTGTTGAACTATCCGCCCAGTTTTTTAATGACACAGTTGAATATGATGAAGCAGCACAGGAAATTCTTGCAGGAGAGCAAGTTCCAGAAGTGATGACTTCGTTAAAAGGACAATTAGAAGCACTTGAAACGTTCGATGCGCCGTCTATTAAAGCAGCGATTAAAGCGGTGCAGAAAGAAACAGGGCATAAAGGGAAGAATTTATTCATGCCAGTTCGTGTAGTCACAACGGGCCAAACATCAGGTCCAGAGCTACCAGATTCCATTGCGTTGATCGGAAAGAAAAAGATTCTTGAACGTGTCGAAAGATTTGCAAAATAATCAATATTGACATCTTTGTGGTTTTGTGTAAAATGAACGTAATATGAAATTGCATATAAAAAGCGTTGAAAAGGAAAGTATATGTTGAATGCTCTATAGAGAGGGTCATCTAGGCTGGAAATGACCTGAGTGAATTCACCATAGAAATGCACCTTTGAGCGATGAGCTGAACAGAACAGTAGGCCATACGTATCGTCTGCGTTAAAGACATTAAGCGGGGAAATGCGTTTCCCAAGCGGAGTGGAACCACGCAATCCATGCGTCTCTGTCATCACAAGTGACAGAGGCGCGTTTTTTATTTTGGAAAACAAAAGTAAAAAGCGTCGTTCAGACTCGGCAGACAGTGGAAGCCTCTTCGACCAGGTGCGGTTTGTGCACCTGATCGGAGAGTCTGAAGTGTCCGAGAGTCTGGCGCTTGTAACTAGAAGAAACAAAAGTGAAAAGCGCCGTTCAAGTGAAGATGTTCATAAGGAAAAAGGAGGAAGTTCATTGTTCAAACGCATGAAAGAAGATATCCGTTGTATTTTTGACCAAGATCCAGCTGCACGAAGCACGATAGAGGTAGTCTTAACGTATTCAGGATTACATGCCATCTGGTTGCATCGAGTGGCACACGCATTTTATAAACGCAACCTTCGTTTTTTAGCACGTGTGGTGTCTCAAGTGAGCAGGTTCTTTACAGGTATTGAAATTCATCCGGGGGCAGTGATTGGGAGAAGACTATTCATTGACCATGGAATGGGTGTAGTCATAGGGGAAACTTGTGAAATTGGAGATGACGTTACACTTTATCAAGGCGTGACGTTAGGTGGAACTGGTAAGGAAGGTGGAAAGCGCCATCCAACATTGCATAATAACGTATTAGTAGCATCAGGAGCTAAAGTTTTGGGGTCAATTACTATTGGTGAAAACAGCAAAGTAGGAGCAGGATCAGTTATTCTTAAAGAAGTGCCACCTAATTCCACAGTCGTTGGAATTCCAGGTAAAATAGTTATATCGAATGGGGTTCGTGTAAGTGATAAACTAACACCAACACTACAAGATCCTATATCTGATGAAATCAAGCGCTTAGAACAGCAAATTCGAGAATTGCAGCTGCGGACAGAACAGCTAGAAACGATGAATGGAAAAAAGGGAGATTTGCATGAGCATTCAACTTTATAATACATTGACACGAAAAAAAGAGAAATTTGTCCCTATAGAAGAAGGAAAGGTCAAGATGTATGTCTGTGGCCCAACTGTTTATAACTATATTCACATAGGAAATGCGCGGCCGGTTATCGCATTTGACACAGTCCGCCGCTATTTAGAATATCGCGGATATGAAGTGAACTATGTTTCGAACTTTACCGATGTGGATGATAAAATCATTAAAGCAGCAAACGAATTGAATGAAGAAGTAGGTCAACTAACAGAGCGTTTCATCGAAGCGTATTTTGAAGACGTTCATGCGCTAGGTTGTGAAAAAGCGACAGCGCACCCTCGTGTAACGGAACATATTGACGATATCGTCGCATTTATACAGTTGCTAATTGAAAAAGGATACGCGTATGAATCGAATGGCGATGTCTATTTTCATACACGTGAATTTGATGGGTACGGAAAGCTGTCTCATCAATCGATTGACGAATTAAAGGTAGGAGCACGCATAGAGGAAAATACGATTAAGTCCGATCCTTTAGATTTTGCGTTATGGAAAACTGCCAAAGAAGGTGAAATCTCATGGGATAGTCCTTGGGGAAAAGGGCGTCCGGGCTGGCATATCGAATGTTCCGTTATGGCAAGAGAGCTTCTAGGAGACACGATTGACATTCATGCAGGCGGTCAAGATTTAACATTCCCTCATCATGAAAACGAAATTGCTCAATCTGAAGCAGCAACAGGTAAAACATTCGCTAATTATTGGATGCATAATGGATATATTAATATCGATAATGAAAAAATGTCTAAGTCACTTGGCAACTTCATTCTTGTACATGATATCCGCAAGCAAATTGATCCGAAAGTGTTGCGTTTCTTCATGTTGTCCGTGCATTATCGTCATCCGGTGAACTTTGCGCAGGAACTAGTAGAAAGTGCAGCGAATGGGTTGGAGAGAATTCGAACGGCGTACAATAACTTGCAGCACAGATTAACGCTTTCTGCGGACTTGGCAGACGACTCCCAAATGTGGGTTCGTGGCATTGAAGAGCAAATTACAGCATTTGAAACAGCGATGGACGATGATTTTAATACTGCGAATGCGATTGCGGCTATATTTGAATTATCGAAGCGTGCTAACGTCTATTTATTAGAAAAAAACACAGATTCTCGCGTATTGCAGCGATTTATTGAAGCGTTCGATTTATTAATGGGTGTGCTCGGTGTACCTTTTGATAATGTATCGGAATTAGTGGATGACGAAGTAGATGCTCTAATTCAAGAACGTTTGGATGCGCGCAAAAACCGTGACTTTGCAAGAGCTGATGAAATCCGCGATGAATTGAAAGCGAAGGGTATTGTGCTAGAAGACACAGCACAAGGCACTCGTTGGAAAAGAGGGTAAGCATGTGGGGGATTTACGTGATATAGACGTCAAACAACTGAATGCCCTGGCTCTCGCATATATGGGCGATGCGGTATACGAGCAAGCGGTTAGAGAACATTTATTGCGAAGCGGCCGCGTGAAACCGCAAATTTTACACAAAGAGGCAACGCGATTTGTCTCCGCCAAAGCCCAAGCGCGAATAATTATGACGATGAAAGATCAAAAGCTGTTGACAGG